>NZ_JBIUWM010000034.1:0-70249 GCF_044743445.1 Pseudomonas sp. NPDC087615
GAGGGGCGTGAGTTCACCCCGACCGAACTGCGCGTGGTGCGCATGGTGCTGGAGCAGGCGTTCGTCGATCTGAAAGAAGCCTGGCAGGCGATCATGGAAGTCAATTTCGAGTACATCAACTCGGAAGTGAACCCGGCCATGGCCAACATCGTCGGCCCGAGCGAAGCGATTGTGGTCTCCACGTTCCACATCGAACTCGATGGCGGTGGCGGCGATCTGCACGTGACCATGCCGTACTCGATGATCGAGCCGGTGCGCGAAATGCTCGACGCCGGTTTCCAGTCCGATCTCGACGATCAGGACGAACGCTGGGTCAACGCCCTGCGCCAGGACGTGCTCGATGTCGACGTACCGATCGGCGCCACCGTTGCTCGCCGTCAGTTGAAGCTGCGCGACATCCTGCACATGCAGCCGGGCGATGTGATCCCGGTTGAAATGCCGGAAGACATGATCATGCGCGCCAACGGCGTGCCAGCCTTCAAGGTCAAGATGGGTTCGCACAAAGGCAACCTCGCGTTGCAGGTAATCGAGCCCATCGAGCGTCGCTGAAGCGGCGCTCTCACCCCCACACATTTAGCTGAATTTTTGCCCGCCGAGGACAAATGATGAACGACGATATGAACGCCCAGGACGATCAGGCACTGGCCGATGAATGGGCAGCAGCCCTGGAAGAGACTGGCGACGGCCAGGCTGACATCGACGCCTTGCTGGCCGCTGATGCCGGCGCATCGAGCTCCGACCGTCTGACGATGGAAGAGTTTGGCAGCGTGCCGAAGAATAACGACCCGGTCACATTGGACGGTCCGAACCTGGACGTGATCCTGGATATCCCGGTGTCCATCTCGATGGAAGTGGGCAGTACCGACATCAACATTCGCAACCTGCTGCAACTGAACCAGGGGTCGGTGATCGAGCTCGATCGTCTGGCGGGTGAGCCGCTGGATGTGCTGGTCAACGGCACCCTGATCGCTCACGGTGAAGTGGTCGTGGTCAACGAGAAGTTCGGCATCCGCCTGACCGACGTGATCAGCCCAAGTGAACGCATCAAGAAGCTGCGCTGAGTGAAAAGGTATCTCTGGGCTCTGCTGGCGCTGCCCTTGAGCGTGCTGGCCGCCGAGCCGGCGGCCAGCAACACCGTGCCTGCAGCCACTGCACCGATGGTCAACAGCGGCGTGGCCGGGCAATTGACGCAGTTGGTGTTGGGGCTGCTGGTGGTGTTGGGCTTGATCTTCGTTCTTGCCTGGTTGCTGCGCCGCGTGCAACAGGCGGGGCCGGCAGGCAAGGGGCAGGTGATCGAGCTGATCGGTTCCCGTGCGCTCGGTCCGCGTGACCGGTTGATGTTGGTTCAGGTCGGTAACGAGCAGATTTTGCTCGGTTTGAGTCCCGGCACCATCACTGCGCTGCATGTACTCAAGGAGCCGGTGGACGTCCCGAGCACTGCCGAGAAAGCGACCCCGGAGTTTGCCCAGCATCTGCTGAAGATGCTGGGTAAGGATCAGAAGGATAAGAAGTAATGGGTGCGTTACGCATCGTCTTGACGCTGGCCCTGTTGCTGGCTGCGCCGCTGGCATTGGCCGCCGATCCGTTGTCGATCCCGGCGA
The DNA here is from genome assembly GCF_044743445.1 of Pseudomonas sp. NPDC087615. Classification (NCBI taxonomy): domain Bacteria; kingdom Pseudomonadati; phylum Pseudomonadota; class Gammaproteobacteria; order Pseudomonadales; family Pseudomonadaceae; genus Pseudomonas; species Pseudomonas sp. NPDC087615. The sequence continues at coordinate 1,602 of NZ_JBIUWM010000034.1, forward strand.
TCACGCTGGGCACCAATGCCGACGGCGCGCAGGAGTATTCGGTCAGCCTGCAGATTCTGCTGATCATGACCGCGCTGAGTTTCATTCCGGCGTTCGTCATGCTGATGACCAGTTTTACCCGGATCATCATTGTCTTCTCGATCCTGCGTCAGGCCCTCGGCCTGCAGCAAACGCCGTCGAACCAGATCCTCACCGGCATGGCGCTGTTTTTGACGATGTTCATCATGGCGCCAGTGTTCGACCGGGTGAACAACGATGCCTTGCAGCCGTATCTGGCGGAAAAACTCACCGCTCAGCAAGCGGTGGAAAAGGCGCAGGTGCCCATCAAGGACTTCATGCTCGCGCAGACTCGTTCCAGCGACCTTGAGCTGTTCATGCGTCTGTCCAAACGTACCGACATCGCCACGCCTGATCAGGCGCCGCTGACGATTCTGGTACCGGCGTTTGTCACTTCGGAGCTTAAAACCGCGTTCCAGATCGGTTTCATGATCTTCATCCCGTTCCTGATCATCGACCTGGTCGTGGCCAGTGTGCTGATGGCGATGGGTATGATGATGCTCTCGCCGCTGATCATTTCCCTGCCGTTCAAGATCATGCTGTTCGTACTGGTCGATGGCTGGGCGCTGATCATTGGCACCCTGGCCAGCAGTTTTGGAGGTGTCTCGCCATGACGCCGGAAGTAGCGGTCGACATCTTTCGCGAAGCCTTGTGGCTGACCACGATGATGGTCGCGGTGCTGGTGATTCCCAGTCTTCTGGTCGGTTTGATGGTGGCGATGTTTCAGGCCGCGACCCAGATCAACGAACAGACCCTCAGCTTCCTCCCGCGCCTGCTGGTGATGCTGGTCACGCTGATCGTCACCGGGCCATGGCTGGTGCAGACCTTCATGGAATACATCATTCAGCTGTATCACAACATCCCGCTGGTTATCGGCTAAGCCATGCAATCGCTGCTTCAGCTGACCGACACCCAGATCAGTTCCTGGGTGGCGGCGTTCATGTTGCCGCTCTTTCGCATAGGCGCTGTGCTGATGGTCATGCCGGTGTTCGGCACGACGCTGGTGCCCAAGCGTATCCGTCTGTATTTCGCGCTCGCGATCACGGTGGTGATCGCGCCCGGCCTGCCGCCGATGCCCCCTGTTCATGCGCTGGATCTGAGCGGCTTGTTGCTCATCGCCGAGCAAATCCTGATTGGCGCTATCCTCGGTTTTTCCTTGCAACTGTTCTTTCAGGCATTCGTGGTGGCGGGGCAGATTGTCGCGATCCAGATGGGCATGGGTTTCGCCTCGATGGTCGACCCTACCAACGGCGTCTCGGTGGCGGTGATCGGGCAGTTCTTCACCATGCTGGTGACCTTGCTGTTCCTGTCGATGAACGGCCACCTTGTGGTGTTCGAAGTCCTCACTGAAAGTTTCACCACGTTGCCGGTCGGCAGCGGTCTGATGACGGCGCATTACTGGGAACTGGCCGGCAAACTCGGCTGGGTATTGGGGGCGGCGCTGATGCTGGTGTTGCCGGCGATCACCGCGTTACTGGTGGTCAACATCGCCTTCGGCGTGATGACCCGGGCTGCGCCGCAGCTCAATATCTTCTCCATTGGTTTTCCGCTGACCCTGGTGCTCGGCCTGTTCATTGTCTGGGTGGGGCTGGCGGATATTCTCAATCAGTATCAACCGCTGGCCGCTGAGGCTTTGCAGTTTTTACGCGAACTGGCACAGGCGCGCTGAGTCATGGCTGAGAGCGAAAGCGGTCAGGACAAAACAGAAGACCCCACGGAGAAGCGCAAAAAGGACTCCCGCGAGAAGGGTGAGGTTGCGCGTTCCAAGGAGCTCAACACCCTGGCGGTGATGTTGGCCGGTGCCGGTGCCTTGCTGGTCTTCGGCGGCATGCTCGCGCAGGACTTGATGGAGTTGATGCGCATGAACTTCTCGCTCTCGCGGGAAGTGATCATGGATCAGCGCTCCATGGGTGCCTTTCTGATGCATTCCGGCAAGCTTGCTCTGGTCGCGATTCAGCCGATCATGATCACCCTGTTGCTGGCCGCACTGATCGGGCCGATTGCCCTTGGTGGCTGGTTGTTTTCCGCCAGTACCATGGCGCCCAAATTCAGCCGGATGAACCCCGGCGCGGGCCTCAAGCGCATGTTTTCGATGAAGGCGATCATTGAGTTGCTCAAGGCGCTGGCGAAATTTTTCATCGTGCTGGCGGTGGCGCTGATGGTGTTGTCATCGGATGTCGACGACTTGCTGCGCATCGCCCATGAGCCGCTGGACCAGGCAATCATTCACAGTGTCTTGCTGGTGGGCTGGAGCACGTTGTGGATGGCCTGCGGGCTGATCCTGATCGCAGCGGTTGACGTTCCGGTGCAAATCTTCGAGAGCATGAAAAAGCTCAAGATGACCAAGCAGGAAGTGCGCGACGAGCACAAGGATCAAGAGGGGCGGCCGGAGGTCAAGCAACGCATCCGCCAGACCCAGCGCGAAATGTCCCAGCGGCGGATGATGGCGGCGATTCCCGACGCCGACGTGGTCATCACCAACCCGACCCACTATGCCGTGGCGCTCAAATACGATTCGGAAAAGGGCGGGGCGCCGGTGCTGCTGGCCAAGGGCAGTGACTTCCTGGCGCTGAAGATCCGCGAAATCGCCGTCGCCAACAACGTCATGCTCCTCGAATCGCCGGGGTTGGCGCGTTCGATCTACTACTCCACTGAACTCGATCAGGAAATCCCCGGCGGGTTGTACCTGGCCGTCGCCCAAGTGCTGGCCTACGTCTACCAGATCCGCCAACACCGCGCCGGCAAGGGCAAACGCCCGGATCCGCTCAAGGACGATTTGCCGATTCCGCCGGATCTGCGGCGTGATTCCTGACGGTTACCGTCTGTCTGAATGCAGTCGTCACCTGTCAACTCTGACAGGTGCGCTTGTCGAGCTTTTGCAGTTTGATGCTTGTTAACACCCAGTACCCGATACGGGTGTTTCGAGCAGACGCAAGGGAGCACGACAATGAAAGGTACGTTCAGCAGCTATGACCCCAAAACCGGTAAAGGCATTATTACCCCGACGCGCTCGGGAAGTTCTTTTGCTGCCGCAACAGGTTTTTTTCTTGCGGACAAAGGCTACAAGTTCAGTATTGCGTTGATGGACGAATATCGTGAAAAAATCAAAGTGGGCGATCCGGTCGAGTTTGACGAACCGAAAACGGCGGGAGGAGAAGCAACAAATCTACGAATTAATCCAGATCGCCCGCTGAAGTAGTCTGCGGCTGTACGACGGACGGTTACCGTCTGTCTGAAAACCCTGTCTGCCTGTCAGATCTGACAGTAGACGCCACCCTCCAGCTGCGCTGCCATGCATTCGGGAATAATCCCTCGGCGCAGAGAGCACGATCATGACAGAACGAATCTACAAAAAACTCGAAGGCATGACGCTGGAATATGTTTCAGGGAGGTTGGAGGCGAATCCGAAGGAAAGGTCTATCCGGTACACGGTCAGCTTCGATCTGGATCTGGACTTCACCCACTTTGTGCAGATGGCCAATATTTATGTCCCGGATTATCTCGATAATCCGATCAACGCCATCAGGCCCGAGCTCTACAGTCTGGCTTATCACTACTCCTACAACTATTTGTTTGACGCTGCGGGGAAAATCCACGACAACCAGGCGTTGTTCGAGCTGTTTACCTCGCCAGGCTATTACATGGATCAATGGGCGACGGGGCGTGATTTGGAGGCGCGTTATGGCAAGCCGGTGTTCGAGTTGATCGGCCGCAAGCTACGCATGACGGCACGGCAAGACTTTCGGTCACTGGATGGCACGAGCCAGATTGAAATAGGTGATTTGCCAATTATTCAGTTTCATTGGGCCCTCAATCTGCTGCAGGGCCATTCGGCGGTTCCACAGATCAAGGCGCCAGAGACCAAGGTCGTGCTCATGTACATGGATGAGGACTTCGTTGAGGTCGACGGGCAGCCAATATTCCGGGGTACGCAGTACATTGATAGCAAACAACTCGCCTTCGGTAATATTTCGCCCAAGCAGATTCTGACCGCGCAGTAACCAGCGCTCAAAGCAAAAGATCGCAGCCACGGCAACTCCTACCGTTGAAATGAACCTCAGTGGTAGCTTCCGAAGGCTGCGATCTTTTGATCTATGTGTAATCCAGGCTTATTCAGGTATGAAAAAGTCTTCCTATAGGTTTTGTCGCCTGACGCACCTAAGTCGTGAACAGACGCACTCCCCCCAGTTGACTGCTTTCTACTCGATGGGCTTGGGCACTACTGGGTGAAGCAAGGACGAACCACATTCATACAAAACGGTGCCCTGTCCCCGTTGAGCCATGAAACAAAAAACCGCTGTCCGGATTGAGCCGGGCGGCGGTTTTTTTATGCCTGAATACAGGTGTTGGCTGTGAAGCAGCCTTCGCGAGCAAGCCCGCTCCCACAGGGGGTGGTGTCGATCACAAGTCTGGGTTCACAACGCTGAACCTGTGGGAGGGGGCTTGCTCCCGAAAGCGTCAGCAACCAACACACATCAATCAAACCTTGTCACAGCAACCTGCTAATTCGACAATTCCAGATTATCCAGCACCCGATTCACCGCCAGTTCCCCGAGCATGATCAGTTGCGCAATACCTAATAACGTTCTGCGCTGCGACGCGGGTATGAGATGGGCGAAGTCATGGGCGATGGTCTTGGCCGAAGCGAGGGTTTCGCAAGCATCGGCCAGCAGTTCCTCGTTTTTGAAGTCCGCGGTCACAGCGTACATTCTGCGGGTTTTACGTGGCGGCGGCGTGGAGCCGGGCGGGCAGAGGTAGTGATCGAGGGCGCGGTCGGCCGCTTCGTGGAGCTTTTTCGAATCGAGGGATTCGTAGGGCGAGGTGGGATCGGTTTCGGGTGGGTTGGGTGTTGGTTTGATCATGGTGAAGCTCCTGAGTTTATGGAGCCACTCTTTCGCTGTCGCTAAACAGGTGAAGGTGGCAGCTGTACGCAGGTTAGCGAACCGGTCTCAGGCACACCGGTAGACCCAAAGGTCTCCCGCATACAGCCGCCATAACGTAATTGCGGGCGAAGAGTCCCACAACGAAGCCACGAACGCTGATGCACTGAGTTGGTCCGAGTCGCTAAACCCGATCGCTGATTCGTCAGCGACCGGACCACGATAGAGTCCCGGCACAAAGCGCACAAGCCGGCGGATTCTGGCTTGGCTGTAGGCAATGGCGCAAGGATTTGTAGCCTTGGAGGCGTGTCAGAAGATGTCTTTTAAACACCAGAGTTTAAAAGGCAAAAGAGTGGGCGACTGTCTGGATAACAACGTGATCGATCCCTGAAAGATTCTATGAGTGATATTTGAACTCTCCTTGAAAAATCCCAGCGATTTTTCGAGTTCGTCGGATTTGTGGCGCGATTTCTGAGGTTTACCTTTCGTCTGAAAGCGCGTCTAACCTGTCAGGTTTTACAGGTGTGGGAAGCGTGCTTTTGCGTTTTGATTGCTGGGTGGTGTCGCACATTCGGTGCGTATCCTATTTTGCGATGGCAAAGGAGAAGGGAAATGGCAGATGAAATGGAAGGTGAAGAGCTGAAGGGTGTATTCGTAAGCTACGACGAAAACACTGGCAGGGGCACTATTTATCCGGGACCGTACGATGAATACCTCAAAATAAAAAAGGACCGTTTAACGCCTGCTATGAATGTTCCGCGTGACCCTGACGACAGATGTTTTTACTTCCAGGTCCCTGAAGAGCTCAAACACGAACAGAACTTCAAAGTCGGTAAGCCGGTCGAATATGATCGTGTGAGTGCAGAGACGAAGGAAGTCACACGCCTCCGTTTTTAGTTTAAGTAGAGCGGGGTTGGCAATCTCTTGATGAGGTCCTGCTGACTCCGCCGTATCTGCAAAGTTTGCTCGCCGTTAGTAGAAGACCCACGGGTTAACCTCGTTTGTTCCATTTCGCTGCAAAAACTGGAAGGTTGCTTGATCGTTCCCACGCGCAGCACAGGAATGCAGCCGGGGCGCTCCGCGTCCCATCTAGAGCCGAACGCGGAGCGTCCGTTGAGGCGTTCCCACGCAGAGCGTGGGAACGATCAGTGCCCGAACTGGTTCGGAAACTCCAGATTATCCAGCACCCGATTCACCGCCAGTTCCCCGAGCATGATCAGTTGCGCAATGCCTAATAACGTTCTGCGCTGCGACGCGGGTATGAGATGGGCGAAGTCATGGGCGATGGTCTTGGCCGAAGCGAGGGTTTCGCAAGCATCGGCCAGCAGTTCCTCGTTTTTGAAGTCCGCGGTCACAGCGTACATTCTGCGGGTTTTACGTGGCGGCGGGGTGGAGCCGGGCGGGCAGAGGTAGTGATCGAGGGCGCGGTCGGCCGCTTCGTGGGGCTTTTTTGAATCGAGGGATTCGTAGGGGGAGGTGGGGTCGGTTTCGGGCGGGTTTGGCGTTGGTTTGATCATGGTGAAGCTCCTTGAAAAATGGAGCCGTCATCCATCGCTGCTAAACGGATAGGGTGGCGGCTGTACGCGGGTTAGCAGACCAGGCTCAAGGATCCCGGCGCACCGAAGTGCCCCACGCAAAGCCGCCATATTGTAATAGCGGGACTCGCGTGCCTTGAAAATTGCCGAGCTGCTAAACCCGATCACTGTTAGTCAGTGACCGGCAAACAGTAGAACCCACTCCCAAAGCGCACAAGCCGGCCGATTCTGGCGTAGCTGTAGGCAATTCCGCAAGAACGTGTAGCCTGATTACGTATCTTTGCGTGTCATTTAAACGCTTGCGTTTAAAGCAAAAAATCGCAGCCTGCGGCAGCTCACCAGTTTATTTGGAGTTGCCGCAGGCTGTGATCTTTAATTTAGTTGCTTGTTTAGCGGTAAATAAATACGTCCCATTTTCCTTTCTTGCATCGAGCACGCGTGCTGCTTGTTATGCGTCAAATTCAGCCAGGCAGAAGGCACCAACCATGTGCTTGGGAGTTGTTGCCCGTGAAACAGGAAATGGTCCATGCGTTCGGATTATTGGTTACAACTGAAAGGTACTGCCCGGCACCACATCCATCATTACGGCAGAGCCAACCGCCTGCGCTGGATACAAGCGGCTTGTATTTGACTTTCAGCACATCGATAGCTGCATTTGAAACAGGCGATCCACCAATTGAATTCATCCAGTTAATAGCTGCGCTGATGCTGTAGGTATGTGTAGGAGTCATGACCAGACGAACAATATTTTGCACTTTGACGGGGAACGAAACTTCACGCTGGGAGCTGTTTTCCCGCACGGTAATAGTTGCATTGCCATTTTTGAGACCACTGACCAGCCCGTTGTCATTCACTGTCGCTACATCAGTAGCGCTGGAGAAATAGGAGTAGTCGCCATCTCCAGAGATTGGTACCCGTGTTTGCGTAGTTTCGGGTGCAGGGGTTCCGGTCAGAGCAAGGAAGTCCGCATTGATGTTAAGTCCCTTAAGCTCCATGAGGCCCGTTTCTATGGTGAAAGGATGTAAGCTCTTCACGGTATAAAACCGCGGGGAAAAGGAAACCGCTTTGACCTTATCAAGAGAGCCGTCAAGATTAACGGCCCATTCCGTGATCAATTCAGTTCCATCCTTGAGTTCCTTCAGCCATTCAATCGGCGCTTTTACCGACAACCCGTCTGCCGACTCATTCGGTTCTCCCAACCGAACATCCTTGCTGATCGGATTCCCGTTCTTGTCAAAGCCTCTACAGGTTATCCAGATGGGTTGTCCTGCCTTCTGCAGTGGCCATTTTTCCGCGAGAATCCGGGCACTGTCGTCCAGTGTGTGAACTTCCAGCATCTCACCCGTTTCCCCTCCAATGTTCGGTGTCGGTAATCGCGGATCATCCTCGGCGATAGGCTGGATAGTCAGCACCAGATCCGGGGACTCGCCTTCGGGTTTTTCACCACGAATCAGTTCCCAACGCAATTTGATGGTTGTTCCGCGCCGTGCCACCAGAAACGCTGGATCAAGTTTAAAGTTGGCGCGTTTGTTCTGGTTGAACGTCAGTAGCGGAAAGGGTTTGGCGTCGGGTAGGGGGTTAACTTCCAGCAGTTGAGCCTGGTCACCCGCAAAGGCCGAAAGGTGTTCGACGCGCACAGTGACGCCTTCTTCGTAGGCCAACACATCAACTGGGTTGGTCGCCGGTGCCAGCAGTGTTGGCGGCTCTAGATCTACCGGTGTTGTCCCCGTCACTGTTGCGGTAGCTGTGTTGGAACTCCCCACCAGACCCACATTGGGCCTGTGCAATACATAAGTCGCAGTCACCTTGCTGCCAGCGAAGACCTTGTCATTGGGCACTTCAAGGAAACAGGGCAGTTTCCCAAGGAAGGGATCCTCTTCGACTTTGCCGGTGACTACCACGGGGTCGGTTTGCCCTGTAGTGGTATAGGTCGCCATAATTTCGTCGCCCGCCATAAAGCGGTTGTCTTTGGTCATCACAACCAGCAGCAACGGATTACCCGCCAGTTTTTCCAGATCGATGATGCTCGCGTCATCACCGGGATAGTCCTCTTTGCGCTCCAGCAGAATCGGCATCGGCAAACGTTTGCCGTCCAGATCCTCATCGACGGTCTGTAGTGGTGACCACGGCGCATCGGTGTCCGGGCCGTTGCCGATCTGGTCGGTGACGGTGTAGGAAAAGTGCAGTTTCTGATCCTCGCGTTTCGCTTTATCCAGGTAGGTGCGATCCACGGTGAAGCAAATGGTGATGGGCGTTTCAGAGCCGTGATCGGGCGGTTGGGGCGCCTGGTCCTTGCCCACAACGACACGCAGGATTTCGCCGTTGCATTTGAGGGTGATCTCGTCGTAGGCCCGGCAATAAGGGTAAGCCACGCACACCTCGGCGCTGACAAAGTCCGGGCTGACGCCGTTTTTGATGGCGTCGGGCAGCAGCAATTTGAGTTCGGAGTGACCTCCATCGGGCTCGGTCAGACGATCCTTCAGGCCGGGGCGAATCTTGTTGTAGAGAACGGTGAGCATTGGCTCGGAGGTGCCTAAATTGTTGCTGCCGCGCCTGAAGGTGTAATACACGTTGTTAATACGATGTGGAAGCAGCCGGTTTTTGGGGATGCGCACAGTCATTCGAGCATTGGGATCGATAACGGTCTCGCTGTCCAGAACGGCGGACTCATTTTCGAGCCACAACTCCAGTACATCACCGGGATCCACGGTGCCAACAAGCGGGGGATCCACAAGAACCACAGCACCTTCACCGTCGTTGACTAGGTCATAAGCCGCCAGCGACAAACCAATTTGTGCGCCCTCGACCGGGTAGGTTTCACCGTTTACCTTGGGTGGGTCGAGCGCGAGGACGGTGTTATCGGGTGGGGTTGAGGTGGTCATGAGCGAAACTCCTGCGCAGTGGGAATGGGCTGGAGCTATCAGAGCGCTAAACGGTTAATTACGCACCTGTCAGATCTGACAGGTGGCGACGGACGGTCACTCACGCGCAGTGCATTGATCCCTGTAGGCGCTGCCGAAAGCTGCGACGTTTGGATTTACCTGCTAATCGGGCGATTGTTCGGGTGAAAACCTGGTCTGTCCCTGAGGCGTCAGGTACTGGCCTACGTCTACCAGACTCGCCAAGACCGCGCAGGCATGGGCAGGCGCCCGGATCCGTTCAAGGTTGATTGGACGATGCCGCCGGATTTACACCGCGACTCCTGACTTTGCTGTGATGAAACGAAAAAACCGCCATCACGATTGACCGGGGCAGCGGTTTTTTATGCCTGAAAACATGTGTTGGCTGTGAGGCCGCCTTCGCGAGCAAGCCCGCTCCCACTTTTGGATCTTCGTTTCTACCAGGTTTCATCTGTCTGCCGGATCGGCCTGTCTCGATAAAACTGACGCAACGCAAAACAACTGTGGGCTTGCTCGCGCAAGGGCTGCTTCGGTCAGCAGAGAACTCACGGTTAAAACCCGTCTGTTTCAATCATTGGTGAAAGTTGGAAGGCTTCTTGCAGTAGCCGCCGTGAGCCCGCTCTGGGCGTCAAAAGTTTGCTTTAAAGGAACGAGGAAAACCGGTGGATCGCTCTCAGTTACTCAACAGTGCTCGCTCGAACGTTGCCGATCTCAGTCGAGGCAATCTGGGCGTGCCGCTGTTGCTGCTGGTCATGCTGGCCATGATGATGTTGCCGGTGCCGCCGTTCCTGCTGGACGTGTTTTTCACCTTCAACATAGCCCTGTCAATCGTCGTCCTGCTGGTTTGCGTATACGCCCTGCGGCCGCTGGATTTCGCGGTGTTCCCGACGATTCTGCTGGTCGCGACCTTGCTGCGGCTGGCGCTGAACGTGGCGTCGACGCGGGTGGTGATGCTCAACGGTCAGGACGGCCACGCGGCTGCCGGTAAGGTGATCCAGGCCTTCGGTGAAGTGGTGATCGGCGGTAACTATGTGGTGGGTATCGTGGTGTTCGCGATCCTGATGATCATCAACTTCGTCGTGGTCACTAAAGGCGCCGGGCGGATTTCCGAGGTGAGCGCACGCTTCACCCTCGATGCGATGCCTGGCAAGCAAATGGCGATCGACGCCGACCTCAACGCCGGTCTGATCGACCAGAACCAGGCGAAGGCCCGCCGTTCGGAAGTCGCCCAGGAGGCCGAGTTCTACGGTTCGATGGACGGTGCGAGCAAGTTCGTGCGTGGTGATGCCATCGCCGGTCTGCTGATTCTGTTCATCAACCTCATTGGCGGCGTGGCCGTCGGTATCTTCCAGCACCACATGAGCTTCGCCGAAGCGGGCAAGGTTTACGCCTTGTTGACCATCGGTGACGGTTTGGTGGCGCAATTGCCATCACTGTTGTTATCGACAGCGGCAGCGATCATGGTGACGCGTGCTTCCGGTTCGGAAGATATGGGCAAACAGATCAGCCGTCAGATGTTCGCCTCGCCCAAAGCGCTGGCGGTTGCAGCGGGGCTGATGGCGGTCATGGGGCTGGTGCCGGGCATGCCGCACTTCTCGTTCCTGAGCATGGCTGCGCTGGCCGCCGGTGGCGCCTATCTGTTCTGGAAAAAACAAAATGTCGCCAAGGTTCAAGCGCTGCAAGAGGTCAAGCGTCAGCAAGAGTTGCTGCCATCGCCGGCCCGCGCCATGGAAACCAAAGAGTTGGGTTGGGATGACGTGACACCGATCGACATGATCGGCCTGGAAGTGGGCTATCGCCTGATCCCGCTGGTGGATCGCAATCAGGGTGGACAATTGCTGGCGCGGATCAAGGGTGTGCGCAAAAAGCTCTCGCAAGATCTGGGCTTCCTGATGCCGACCGTGCATATCCGCGACAACCTCGATCTGGCGCCGAGCGCCTATCGCCTCACGCTGATGGGTGTGATCCTCGCCGAAGCGGAGATCTACCCGGATCGCGAGTTGGCGATCAATCCGGGGCAGGTCTACGGCGCGCTCAACGGTATCAACGCCAAAGATCCGGCTTTCGGACTGGAAGCGGTGTGGATCGAAATCAGCCAGCGGGCGCAGGCGCAATCGCTGGGTTACACCGTGGTCGATGCGAGCACCGTGGTCGCCACTCACCTGAACCAGATTCTGTACAAGCATTCCAGCGAGCTGATTGGCCACGAAGAAGTGCAGCAACTCATGCAGTTGCTGGCCAAAAGTTCGCCGAAACTGGCTGAAGAGTTGGTGCCGGGTGTGGTTTCGCTGTCGCAACTGCTCAAAGTATTGCAGGCGCTGTTGGCCGAACACGTACCGGTGCGCGACATCCGCAGCATTGCCGAAGCTATCGCCAACAACGCCGCGAAGAGTCAAGATACCGCCGCGTTGGTGGCCGCTGTGCGGGTCGGCGTATCGCGCGCCATCGTCCAAAGCATTGTAGGCACTGAGTCCGAGCTGCCTGTGATCACCTTGGAACCAAGGTTGGAACAAATATTGCTCAATAGTCTGCAGAAGGCAGGACAAGGCTCGGAAGAGGGCGTTCTGCTGGAACCAAGCATGGCCGAGAAGCTGCAGCGTTCGCTCATCGAAGCGGCGCAGCGCCAGGAAATGCAAGGTCAACCGGTGATTCTGTTGGTAGCAGGTCCGATCCGCGCGATGCTCTCGCGTTTTGGTCGCCTCGCCGTCCCAGGGCTGCATGTGCTGGCCTACCAGGAAATTCCGGACAACAAGCAAGTGACGATCGTTGCGACAGTAGGGCCCAACGGCTGAGGTAGTGGTTTATGCAAGTTAAGCGTTTTTTCGCCGCCGATATGCGTCAGGCCATGAAGCTGGTTCGTGATGAGCTGGGCGCTGAAGCCGCCATCATTGGCAACCGCCGCATTGCTGGTGGCGTCGAGCTGACGGCGGCGCTGGATTACAAATTGTCGGCGCTGGCGCCGCGGGTTCCGAACATTGAACTCGAAGATGAGCTGCGCAAGACCCAGTCGCGCATCGTCACTGCCCAGGCCGAGTTGAGCATGCGCGGCGAAGCCGATGGCAACACCAATCGCCAGTTGTTCGCCGGGCTGCCATTGACGGCCGGCTTGCCGCTGACTGCTGCCGAACCGTTGAGCGAGCCGACATATGCGGCCCCGGCGCGTCCGGCACCCGCACCTGCGCAATCGTCTGGCGGTGTCGATCCGCGTGCACTGGATTCGATGCGTTTTGAATTGAACAGCCTGCGCGAACTGATGGAAGTTCAGCTTGGCACGCTGGCCTGGAATCAGTTGCAAGGCAATCGTCCGGCGCAAGCCAACCTGTATCGTCGCCTGCAACGTATCGGTCTTTCCGGTCCGTTGTCGCGCGACCTGCTGGCGATGATCACCGATATCGAAGAACCTCGTCAGGCCTGGCGCATGCTGCTGGCGCACCTGGCACGGATGATTGCCGTACCGGAAGTCGAGCCGCTGGAAGAAGGCGGGGTGATCGCCATGGTCGGTCCGGCAGGTATGGGCAAGACCACCACGCTGGCGAAGCTCGCTGCCCGTTATGTGCTTAAGTACGGCGCGCAAAACGTTGCGCTGGTGAGCATGGACAGTTTCCGCATCGGCGCTCAGGAACAATTGAAGACCTTGGGCCGGATCCTCAACGTGCCCGTGACGCACGTCGACCCGGGTCAGTCGCTGGTGCAGGCGCTGGATCCATTGCTGCGCAAGCGCGTGGTGCTGATCGATACCGCGGGCCTGCAAGCCAGCGATCCGGCACTGCGCATGCAGCTCGAAAGTCTGGCCGGGCGAGGCATCCGTTCAAAAAATTATCTGGTCTTGGCAACCACCAGCCAGAAACAGGTTCTAACCGCCGCTTATCATAGTTACAAGCGTTGCGGGCTTGCCGGGTGCATCCTGACTAAACTGGATGAAACGGCCAGCCTTGGCGAAGTGTTGAGCCTGGCGATCAGTCATGAATTGCCGGTCGCGTACCTGACCGATGGCCCACGGATTCCGGATGATCTGCATCTGCCGCGCCGTCATCAACTGGTCAGCCGCGCCGTCAGCGTGCAAATGCAGGAAGAACCCAGCGAAGAAGCCATGGCTGACATGTTCGCTGATATCTATCACAGCCCGACCAAGCAGGTAGGCTGAGGTATTCATGAACAGTTTTTGTACCTACATCGATGGTCTGCCATGCATTGTTCAGGTTGTGAACGCGCAGCCAGTAATGTGGCCTCCGTCTATGCAAGACAAGGTAAAGAAATAACATGGGCAGCATGCATCCCGTACAGGTGATCGCGGTGACCGGCGGCAAAGGTGGCGTCGGGAAAACTAACGTGTCAGTGAACTTGTCGCTGGCGCTGGCAGAGCTTGGCCGTCGGGTCATGCTGCTGGACGCCGATCTGGGACTGGCGAACGTCGACGTTCTGCTGGGGCTGACCCCCAAACGCACGCTGGCCGATGTGATCGAAGGCCGCTGCGAACTGCGCGACGTGCTGTTGCAAGGCCCGGGCGGAATTCGCATTGTGCCGGCGGCGTCCGGCACTCAGAGCATGGTTCACCTGAGCCCGGCGCAACATGCCGGTCTGATTCAGGCCTTCAGCGACATCGGCGACAATCTCGACGTATTGGTGATAGACACCGCTGCGGGCATTGGTGACTCGGTAGTCAGTTTCGTGCGCGCGGCGCAGGAAGTGTTGCTGGTGGTTTGCGACGAGCCGACTTCGATCACCGACGCCTACGCACTGATCAAACTGTTGAACCGTGATTACGGCATGAACCGCTTCCGCGTCCTGGCCAACATGGCCCAGAGCCCGCAAGAGGGCCGTAACCTGTTCGCCAAGTTGACCAAAGTCACGGATCGCTTCCTTGACGTGGCCCTACAATACGTCGGCGCCGTGCCCTACGACGAAAGCGTGCGCAAGGCCGTGCAGAAGCAGCGTGCAGTCTATGAAGCCTTTCCGCGTTCCAAGTGCGCACTGGCGTTCAAGGCAATCGCGCAGAAGGTCGATACTTGGCCGCTGCCTGCCAACCCGCGTGGGCACCTTGAGTTTTTCGTCGAGCGCCTCGTGCAGCAAACAGCAGGGCCCGTGATATGACAGCCAGCGGTATGAACTACTACAAGAAATCGGCACGTGACGCACAGTACGAATTGATCGAGCGTTACGCACCACTGGTCAAACGCATTGCCTACCACTTGCTGGCACGCCTGCCGGCCAGTGTGCAGGTCGAGGACCTGATCCAGGCCGGAATGATCGGTCTGCTTGAAGTCTCGACCAAATACGACGCCAGCAAAGGCGCCAGTTTCGAAACGTACGCGGGCATTCGAATCCGCGGCGCGATGCTCGACGAAGTGCGCAAAGGGGACTGGGCGCCACGCTCGGTTCACCGCAACACCCGTATGGTCAGCGACGCGATTCGCGCAATTGAAGCTAAAACCGGCCGTGATGCTAAAGATCACGAGGTTGCGGCCGAACTCCAATTGAGTCTCGACGATTACTACGGGATTTTGAATGACACCCTGGGCAGTCGCTTGTTCAGTTTCGACGACCTGTTGCAGGACGGCGAACACGAAGGGCTGCACGAGGATGGCGCCAGTGCTCATCTTGAGCCGTCACGCGATCTGGAAGATGAACGCTTCCAGGCGGCGTTGGCGGACGCGATTGCCAATTTGCCGGAGCGTGAGCGACTGGTGTTGGCGCTGTACTACGACGAAGAGCTGAACCTCAAGGAGTTCGGTGACGTCGTTGGCGTCAGTGAATCGCGTGTCAGCGTGTTACACAGCCAGTGCGCGGCCCGTTTGCGGGGGCGTTTGGGGGAGTGGCGAGCGCGCTGAAGGCAGTGTGGGGACACTGCGAACGAGGCCGGTGCGGTGATGAGCGGCACCGGTCTTGCTCCGTTGTGTTCCAGACAGTCTTCGAGTGCTACGCCGGAATGATTGAAATGGCGCGTCCAGGTGCTGGGCGCGTTTAAGACTGCTTGGAGGTCGAATTGGACAAAAACATGAAAATCCTCATCGTTGATGACTTCTCAACGATGCGGCGGATCATCAAGAACCTGCTGCGTGATCTGGGGTTCACCAACACCGTCGAGGCCGACGATGGCATTACCGCCATTCCGGTGCTCAACAGCGGAAACATCGACTTTCTGGTAACGGACTGGAACATGCCGGGCATGACCGGTATCGACCTGCTGCGCCACGTGCGTGCCGATGAAAAACTCAAGCACCTGCCGGTGTTGATGGTGACCGCTGAAGCCAAGCGCGAACAGATCATCGAAGCGGCCCAGGCCGGTGTTAACGGCTACGTGGTCAAACCTTTCACGGCCCAGGCGTTGAAAGAAAAAATCGAGAAGATTTTCGAACGCATCGGCTGATGAACGCGCGGGGGAGCTATGGAGCATAACGAATCTTCACAGGGCGATTTCGAGTCGACCCTGAAAAAACACGCGGTCGAACTGGTCGAGAGCCTTGAAAAAGGCAGGTTCGGCGACGCTGTGCAACTGATCCATGAGCTCAATCAGACCCGTGACCGCGGCCTGTATCAGGAAGTGGGCAAACTCACGCGCGAACTGCACAGTGCGATTGTCAACTTTCAGATCGATCCGCACATGCCGCAGGCTGAGGAAGTGTCGCAAATCACCGACGCCACCGAACGCCTGGGCTATGTGGTCAAGCTGACAGAAGCCGCGGCCAACCGCACCATGGATCTGGTGGAAAGCGCCACACCGCTAGTCAATGGCCTGGCTGACGAAGCCCAGGCCTTGAGTGCCGATTGGGGTCGCTTCATGCGTCGCGAGGTCGGGGCTGAAGAGTTCCGCGAACTGGCGCGCCGGGTCGACGGTTTTCTGTCGCGCAGCAGCACGGACAACCGTGCGGTGTCGGGCAATCTGAACGACATCCTGCTGGCTCAGGATTACCAGGACCTGACCGGTCAGGTGATCAAGCGTGTGACGCAACTGGTGACCGAAGTCGAAAGCAATTTGCTCAAACTCGTGCTCATGGCCAGTCAGGTGGACCGCTTTGCGGGCATCGAACACGACCGTGAGGCGATGCTTGCAGAAAAAGATCCACAAAAACATCTCTCGCAGGGTGAAGGTCCGCAGATTCATGCCGATAAACGAGAAGACGTTGTGTCCGGTCAGGACGATGTGGACGATTTGTTATCCAGCCTTGGATTCTAGAGTTTTGGAATTTTAGGTTTTTTGGGTTTTTAGACCTGTAGGAGCACCCCATTAATGAGCTTCGGCGCCGATGAAGAGATCCTTCAGGATTTCCTGGTTGAGGCCGGCGAGATTCTTGAGCAACTGTCCGAACAACTGGTCGAGCTGGAAAGCCGTCCGGATGATGCAGATCTGCTCAATGCAATTTTTCGCGGTTTCCACACTGTAAAAGGGGGCGCCGGCTTCCTTCAGCTCAATGAGCTGGTGGAGTGCTGTCACATCGCCGAAAACGTGTTCGACATCCTGCGTAAGGGTGAGCGGCGCGTTGATGCAGAACTGATGGACGTTGTCCTCGAAGCACTGGACGCGGTGAACAGCATGTTCAGCGAAGTCCGCGAACGTGCGCCGATCACGGCGGCCACTCCGCAACTGCTGGCCGCCCTGGCGCGTCTGGCCGAGCCGCAAACGGCGGACGAAGCCCCGGCATCTCCCGTGGCCGAGATGATCGAAGAACTGGTCGTCGAAGGCGATTCGGGCGACATCACCGATAACGAATTTGAACAGTTGCTGGACTCGCTGAATGCCGTCAAGGCTGAAGCCGAAGCCCCGGCGGCTGCGGCGCCTGCGCCAACTGTCGATGCGGCCGCCGGCGATGAAATTACTGATGCCGAGTTCGAGTCATTGCTCGATCAGTTGCACGGTAAAGGTCAATTCGCGGCTGACGCTGTAGCACCGGCGGCGGCTGCTCCGGCAGCACCGGCGGCGGGCGACAGTTCGGACATCACCGATGACGAATTCGAAGCGTTGCTCGATCAGTTGCACGGCAAAGGCAATTTCGCCGTTGATGCGCTGGAATCGGCCATTGCCTCGGCACCTGCTGCGCCAGCCGCACCGGCGGCCGCCGCAGCCGGCAGCGATCTGATCAGCGATCACGAATTCGAATCGCTGCTCGACGAATTGCACGGCAAAGGCAAGTTCACTGAAGTCGGCACCGCCGCGGCGGGCAGTACTTCTGCCGTTGCGACACCAGCCGCTAAAGCGCCGGCTGCCGCTGCCGCTGCCGCTGCCGCTGCCGCTGCTGCGCCGAAGCCTGCCGCCAAGCCCGAGCCGAAAGCCGAAACGCCAAAACCGGCGGCTGCTGCGCCAGCGCCTGCACGCGCTCCAGCGGCACCGCCACCGGAAAAACCGGCGAGCGAAGCCGAGACTACCGTGCGGGTCGACACCGCGCGTCTCGACGAAATCATGAACATGGTCGGCGAACTGGTGCTGGTGCGTAACCGTCTGGTGCGCCTGGGTCTGAACAGTGGTGACGAAGCCATGTCCAAAGCCGTGTCGAACCTCGACGTGGTGACGGCTGACTTGCAGACTGCGGTGATGAAAACCCGGATGCAGCCGATCAAGAAGGTCTTCGGGCGCTTCCCACGCCTGGTTCGAGACCTGGCGCGTCAGCTCAAGAAAGAGATCAACCTGGAACTGGTCGGCGAAGAAACCGATCTCGACAAAAACCTTGTCGAGGCCCTGGCCGACCCGCTGGTCCACTTGGTGCGCAACGCTGTCGACCACGGTATCGAATCGCCGGAAGAGCGTGAAGATTCAGGCAAGGCGCGGGGCGGCAAAGTCGTTCTGGCGGCCGAGCAGGAAGGCGATCACATTCTTCTGTCGATCTCCGATGACGGCAAAGGCATGGACCCGAACGTTCTGCGCGCCATCGCGGTAAAACGCGGTGTGATGGACAAGGACGCGGCCGATCGCCTGAGCGATAGCGAGTGCTACAACCTGATCTTCGCCCCGGGCTTCTCGACCAAGACCGAGATCTCCGACGTGTCCGGCCGCGGTGTCGGCATGGACGTGGTGAAGACCAAGATTTCCCAGCTCAACGGTTCGATCAACATCTACTCGACCAAGGGCCAGGGCTCGAAGATTGTCATCAAGGTACCGCTGACGCTTGCGATCATGCCGACCTTGATGGTGATGCTCGGCAATCAGGCGTTCGCTTTCCCGTTGGTCAACGTCAACGAAATCTTCCACCTCGACCTGTCGACCACCAACGTCGTGGACGGCCAGGAAGTGGTGATCGTGCGGGACAAGGCGCTGCCATTGTTCTACCACAAGCGCTTGATGGTCAGCTCCGCCGCTCACGAAGAGCAGCGCGAAGGCCATGTGGTGATCCTTTCGGTGGGCACTCAGCGGATCGGCTTCGTCGTCGATCAACTGGTCGGCCAGGAAGAAGTGGTCATCAAGCCATTGGGCAAAATGCTGCAGGGCACTCCGGGCATGTCCGGCGCCACCATCACCGGTGACGGCCGCATTGCACTGATTCTCGATGTTCCAAGCATGCTCAAGCGTTACGCCGCACGGCGTATTTGAATCCGGGGCAGCGGGGCGATAACGTCCCGCTGCACGTTATGGAGTGTTTATGGCAGTCAAAGTCCTGGTGGTGGACGATTCGGGTTTTTTCCGCCGCCGCGTCTCGGAAATTCTTTCTGCGGATCCGAGCATCCAGGTTGTCGGCACGGCAACCAACGGTAAAGAGGCGATCGATCAGGCCCTGGCCCTCAAGCCAGACGTGATCACCATGGACTACGAGATGCCGATGATGGATGGCATCACGGCTGTGCGGCATATCATGCAGCGCTGTCCGACCCCGGTCTTGATGTTCTCCTCGCTGACACACGAAGGCGCCCGGGTCACCCTGGATGCGCTGGATGCCGGCGCGGTGGATTTCCTGCCGAAGAATTTCGAAGACATCTCCCGCAATCCGGAGAAGGTCAAGCAACTGCTGTGCGAGAAGGTGCACAGCATCTCGCGCAGTAATCGTCGTTTCAGTGGCTATAGCGCACCGGCTCCGGTGGCTGCGCCTGCGCCGACACCCACGCCAGCGGCGTCGAGCTTCAGCAGCCACAGCAGCGCTCCGGCTCGTCCGGCACCTGCTCCGGCGCCCACCCGCACTTCGGCTGCCAGCGCATCGTCGTCCGCGCCGAAACGCAAGGCCTACAAACTGGTTGCCATCGGTACGTCGACTGGCGGCCCGGTTGCCCTGCAACGCGTCTTGACGCAATTGCCGGCCAACTTCCCGGCACCGATCGTCTTGATCCAGCACATGCCGGCGGCGTTCACCAAGGCGTTCGCCGAGCGACTCGACAAGCTTTGCCGCATCAGCGTCAAGGAAGCCGAGGATGGCGACATCCTGCGTCCGGGCCTCGCGCTGCTGGCGCCGGGTGGCAAGCAAATGATGATCGACGGCCGTGGCGCGGTGAAAATCCTCCCGGGCGATGAACGTCTGAACTACAAGCCGTGCGTGGACATTACCTTCGGTTCTGCCGCGAAATCCTACGGTGACAAAGTTCTGGCGGTGGTGCTGACCGGCATGGGCGCCGACGGCCGTGAGGGCGCGCGTCTGCTCAAGCAGGGCGGCAGCTCGGTGTGGGCGCAAGACGAAGCCAGTTGCGTGATCTACGGCATGCCGATGGCCATCGTCAAAGCCGATCTCGCTGACGCGGTGTACGGTCTGGACGATATCGGCAAGCACATCGTCGAGGCGTGTATCTGATGGATGTTCTAAGCCTTATCGGGATCATCATGGCGTTCGTCGCCATCATCGGCGGTAACTACCTTGAAGGTGGTCACCTCGGTGCGCTGGCCAACGGCCCGGCGGCACTGATCGTACTGGGCGGCACCATCGGTGCTGCGCTGCTGCAATCACCGATGAGCGCGTTCAAACGCGCGATGCAGATCCTCGCCTGGATCTTCTTTCCGCCGCGAGTCGACCTGGCGGGCGGCATTGATCGCGTGGTCAACTGGAGCCTCACCGCCCGCAAGGAAGGCTTGCTGGGGCTGGAGGGCGTGGCCGACGCCGAACCCGACAGCTACTCGCGCAAAGGTCTGCAACTGCTGGTCGACGGTGCCGAGCCGGAAGCGATCCGCAGCATTCTTGAAGTGGATTTCTACACCCAGGAAGCGCGCGATATCGAAGCGGCCAAAGTCTTTGAAAGCATGGGCGGCTACGCGCCGACCATCGGCATCATCGGCGCGGTGATGGGCCTGATTCACGTCATGGGCAACCTTGCCGATCCGACGCAATTGGGTAGCGGCATCGCCGTGGCTTTTGTCGCCACCATTTATGGTGTGGCCAGCGCCAACCTGATCCTGCTGCCGGTGGCGGCCAAACTGAAGTCAATCGCGTTGCGGCAGTCGCGTTATCGCGAAATGTTGTTGGAAGGGATCCTGTCGATCGCCGAAGGTGAAAACCCTCGCTCCATTGAGTTGAAGCTGCAAGGCTTCATGGATTAAGGGACTGACCTCATGGCTCGTCGTCGCCACCAGGAAGAACACGTCAACCACGAGCGCTGGCTCGTGTCCTACGCGGACTTCATCACCTTGCTGTTCGCGTTCTTCGTGGTGATGTACTCGATCTCGTCGATCAACGAAGGCAAGTACAAGGTCATTTCCGAAGCGCTGATCGGCGTCTTCACCGACTCCGACCGCTCGCTCAAGCCGATTCCGATTGGCGACGAACGACCCAAGACCGTGACCCCGGCGAAGCCGTTGGTCAAGGATGCCGATCAGGTCGACGCCGGTATCGCCGGTGCCAGTGATCCGCTGAAAAGCATCGCCGATGACATCAGCGCCGCTTTCGGCGACTTGATCGCCTCCAACCAGATGACCGTGCGCGGTAACGAGTTGTGGGTCGAGATCGAACTCAATTCCAGCCTGTTGTTCGGCAGCGGCGACGCCATGCCGAGTGACATCGCCTTCAACATCATCGACAAGGTCGCGGCGATCCTCAAACCGTTCGACAACCCGATCCACGTCGAAGGTTTTACTGACGACCAGCCGATTCGCACTGCGCAGTACCCAACCAACTGGGAGCTGTCTTCGGCGCGCTCGGCGAGCATCGTGCGTATGTTGGCGATGCAGGGCGTGAATCCCGGTCGCCTGGCGTCGGTGGGTTACGGCGAATTCCAGCCGGTAGCCAACAACGCCACGGCCGAAGGCCGAGCGAAAAACCGTCGTGTGGTGCTGGTGGTGTCGCGAAATCTCGATGTGCGCCGCAGTCTTACAGGTACCGGAACGGCCAACGCCAAGCCCGATGCCGCACTGAAGCGTGCTGGCACACAAACTGCACCGACCCCGGTCAAGACGCCGGGACGCGAGAGTGCCGTCAATTCTCCGTCACCCGCATTAACACGCTGAGCTATGTCTCGGCCGAGCATATCGGCCGGGAGGAACGAACCGAATGAGAGTCTGGGCAGTCGCCAATCAAAAGGGTGGTGTTGGTAAAACCACATCTTCCATCGCTTTAGCCGGATTGCTGGCCGAGGCGGGCAAGCGCGTGGTTGTGGTCGATCTCGACCCGCACGGCTCGATGACCAGCTATTTCGGCTATGACCCCGACAGTCTGGAACACAGCAACTACGACCTGTTTCTGCACAAGGGCACCGTGCCGCAAGGCCTGCCGGGGCAGTTGCTGCTGTCGACCAGTGACGAACGTATTTCCCTGTTGCCATCCAGCACCGCACTCGCGACCCTTGAGCGTCAGTCGCCGGGGCAGAGTGGTCTGGGGCTGGTGATCGCCAAGAGTCTGGCGCAGTTGTGGCAGGATTTCGATTACGCCGTGATCGACAGCCCACCTTTGCTCGGCGTGCTGATGGTCAACGCCCTCGCGGCGAGCCAGCAACTGGTGATTCCGGTGCAGACCGAGCATCTGGCGGTCAAAGGCCTGGAGCGCATGGTCAACACCCTGGCGATGATCAACCGCTCGCGCAAACAGGCGCTGCCGTTCAGCATCGTGCCGACCCTGTTTGACCGCCGCACCCAGGCGTCGCTGGGCACCTTGCGCGTGCTGCGCGACAAATTTCCGGACGAGATCTGGCAGGGTTACATCCCGGTCGATACTCGTCTGCGCGATGCCAGCCGTGCCGGTGTCACGCCTTCGCAATTCGACGGCAAGAGCCGTGGCGTGCTGGCCTACCGCGCGTTGCTCAAGCATCTGCTGGCGCAACAACTTGTTCCGCAGGTGGCCTGAGCATGAATCGGCCGGTGAAGTTGACGTCCAAGCCGCAGTTGGCTTTGCAGTCTTATCTGGACAGTTTGTTGGAGGACATTCCCGACGAATTGCCGGCGCAGGTGGCGGCGCAGCCTGAGGTGATTGAAAGCGCTGAAGCGTTGGATGAATTTCAGGCGGCGGTACTGGAAGAACAGGCGCGTGATGCGCAAAAAGCTGTTGCGCCTGTTGCCGTGCGTGCCGTTGCACCCGTCGCCAAGGCGCCAGTGGCGTTGATCGAAGAGGCCGAACCGGTTCGCGCATCGGTTTCGACGTTGGCACCGCTGCTGCAAACCCAATTGCTCAAGACCGCGCCAGAACCGGCAGTGATCGAGCCTGCACCGGTCGTCCCCGCACCCGTCGAACAGACGCTGGTGCCGCCACTGGTTGAAGTGCATCTGCCGCCGAGCAACACACCGCCACCGGTGGAAACCGACGGCCGTCCAGCGTGGGCATCGGAAGCTTTCGAATGTTTGCTGTTCGACGTTGCCGGATTGACGCTGGCGGTGCCGCTGGTGTGCCTCGGTTCGATCTATTCGCTGGCCGGTCACGAGCTGACGCCGCTGTTCGGTCAGCCAGAATGGTTTCTCGGGATCCTGCCGAGTCAGGCTGGAAACCTGAAAGTTCTCGATACCGCGCGGTGGGTCATGCCGGATCGCTATCGCGATGATTTCCGTCAGGGCTTGCAGTACGTGATTTCGGTACAAGGTTACGAGTGGGGCCTGGCGGTGCATCAGGTCAGTCGCTCGTTGCGTCTGGATCCGAATGAAATCAAATGGAGAAGTCACCGGGGTCAGCGGCCATGGCTCGCCGGCACGGTGATTGAGCACATGTGTGCATTGCTTGACGTTTCCGCACTGGCCGAATTGATCGCCAGCGGCGGGGCAAAGCAATTGGGCGGCAACAAGCCGCTACATAAACCGACATAGCAGCCGACATAACAAGTAGGCGATGGCATTGTTGAATGCCACCACACAGAACACACACCGCCCAGTGCGGTTTTTTCGAGGGGTCAGGGTATGAGTAGTCAGGCGACGAATGCAAAAGGTTCTGAAGATCCGATCCTGCAATGGGTGACCTTCAAACTGGACAACGAAACCTACGGCATCAACGTGATGCGCGTTCAGGAAGTGCTGCGCTACACCGAGATCGCTCCGGTGCCGGGTGCGCCAAGCTACGTACTGGGCATCATCAACCTGCGCGGTAACGTGGTCACCGTGATCGACACCCGCCAGCGCTTCGGCCTGAGCACCGGCGAGATCAGCGACAACACCCGTATCGTCATCATCGAAGCCGACAAGCAAGTGGTTGGCATCATGGTCGACAGCGTGGCCGAAGTGGTTTACCTGCGTCAGTCGGAAATCGAAACTGCACCGAACGTCGGTAACGAAGAATCGGCCAAGTTCATCCAGGGCGTGTGCAACAAGAACAACGAGTTGCTGATCCTGGTCGAGCTGGACAAGATGATGAGCGAAGAAGAATGGTCGGAACTGGAGAGCATCTGATTGATTCTTGAGGTGGCGGTCATTGTCCTGTTCCTTTTCTGGGCGGGCACGCTGGCAATGTTTCTGGCGTACATCAAGGCGCAAAAGGTTATCGCGGCACAACAGGCTCAGGGCGATGCGCTGCGTGATCAGCGCATCAAAGAGCTTGCCAAGCGTGTCGATGATTACCAGAACGGCAACGTGCGCATGGGTGAAGCCCTGCACGAGTTGCGCGCGGTAGTCGGTCCTTTGCCGGACAAGATTGTTCAGTTGGAACAGCGCGACCCCTCCAGCCTATCGTTCGCCCAGGCGGCGAAACTGGTGGGTATGGGCGCGAGTGTTGATGAGCTGACTCAGTCCTGTGGGTTGACCCAGGCTGAGGCGCAGTTGATGCGTAAGTTGCACAAAAGCAGCTAGAAGCTTCGAGTTTCGAGCGGCAAGCAAGATCAAGAGATCGCAGCTTCGGCAGCGCCTACAGGGAAATTCATTCCAATGTAGGCGCTGCCGAAGCTGCGATTTTTTTTGTTTAGGGGGCCAATAACCGTTTGTCGGGACTGTCAGATCTGACAGTAGATAGAGTTCTTTGACACTCAACATACTCAAGATGAAACTCAAATCGTAGGAGTATGGATATGAGATTTTTGTTGTTTTTAACAATCTGCTTTGCAACCACTGTCAATGCCATGTCCGGCCAGGCGTTGGTAACGGATTTGAACGCGAAATATAAGAGCAATGTGGCGCAGTGTTCGAACGGAACCCCCGCGTATTATTGCTCCGGCGTGCTTTTGCGAGCCGTGGATTACAGCACGTCCTTCAAGTTTTGGGATTACGGATCGCAGGCGACAACGCTGGGGTCGGTCGCTTTCACTTATATTCGTTCTGATGTGGGTAGTACAACATTGAACGGAAACAGGAAAAGCGGTTTTATCTTGAAAGATCAGACTTCGGCATTGGCGGCGGGTAAGGCCCTGAATCTGCGTTGTATTTTCCCCTTCCCAAGCGAATCACTCAATGAGCGGGCAGATCACGGTTGTGGGTTCGCGCCGAAGGCTGCTCAACTCGACATGGATCTAGCCAATTGTGCAAAGTTGGCGGTTCCGGCAACAACGGCATCGGCTTGGTTGAAGAACTTCGAAGAACACAACTCTCTGCCAAAGAATCAATGCTCGTTAAGTACGGTGGTCGCCACACAATTCAAGGCCAGTCTTGAAGCGCATAAACTGGTGGACGCTGTCTGGACCGCCAAGCCCACGGAGGTTTTGGTTCAAACCTGGGATGAGAGCAAACCTGAAAAACTTCCATTGGAGGCGCTGTTTTACGACGCATTGACGCCCGCCATGTTGGTGGATGCTCAGAAATTTCAGCGTGATTATTATCTTGAGACCTCTTTGTATGTGCCGATCGTCAAGATGAATATCAGAGCAGCAAATCAGGAAGTATTCAGTTTTGATGAAAAAGATCAAAGATTTGGGCAGCTAGTAGCAGAAAGATTAAATAGTCGATACAACAATCTTTCAAATAATTGCAGTGGGAAGGCGGCTTATTATTGTAGCGGCGTGATGGTGCGTACCACTGGGGCAAAACCGTCTTACCATTCCTGGAATCCAAGTCCCACGGCAATCGATAAGAAAGGTGTTCCTTTTTCTTACTTGCGTAAGGATTTAGGAATCACTATCTTGGCGTGGGGAGATCTTCATGGGTTCATTTTTAAAGATTTTGCCACTGCGGAAAGACTTGGCACTTATCCGATCACACTTTTGTGTTCTTTTCCTACAGATGCCGCAAGCTGGCATCGCGCGGGCTTAGGTGGTTGTGGGGTTCACCGTTCTTACCCGACGAATAGTCGCTCTTGCCTGGAAGAGGGGGTGACGACACTCGATAAGTGGAAGACACATTATCGGGCCGTTGCCGGCTCGGGCTCTTTTTCAAATAGAAATGAGCATCAGTGTGGCTTCGCCGGCAGTATTGAGCAGTTTACTATTAGCCTCCTGGCTCGGGATCATTTTGAGCCACCGGCAGAAGAGCGCCCGTCTCATAATGAGATAATCCTTTCGCTGTGGCCGCAGGATATTCCAAAACAGTTGCCGCTGTATGCGTTTTTCTATTTGCAGCATCAAGGTGGCGGTGCAGGGGTGACAGGTGCCAAATATATGCAACAAGACTACTTCAATACGACGGGTGATTTACTGCCGGTAATAAGGGTGGATTTGTCTGCAGGTGCTACTTCAGCATTCAGTTATCACGAGGTGGATCAGGTCGTCAATTTGTCTGGGCGTTGACCTCGGCGGCCATATCCGATTTTAAAAAGTGTAAAGGTGCAGAATGTATTCGATCCTCATTCTGTACGGTTTAGCTGCTGTCAGTTGTTACGCGTCTAAAGGCTTTGCTGAAGGCTGAGATACTTTAGTTCAGACACTTATGACCGATTGTCGGGACTGTCAGGTCTGACAGTAGCTAGCGCTTTGTGGTACTCAACATACTCGAGATGAATTTCAACTCGTCGGAGTCTGAGCATGAAATATTTATTGTTTATAGCAATGTGGTTTGCTGCCACTGTCAATGCGATGTCCGGCCAAGCGTTGGTAACGGATTTGAATGCGAAATATAAGAGCGATGTGGCGCAGTGTTCTAACGGAACACCCGTTTATTATTGCTCTGGGGTGCTTTTACGAGGTGTGGATTACAGTACGTTCTTCAAGTTTTGGGATTACGGGTCGCAGGCGACAAAGCTGGGGTCGGTTGCTTTTACTTATATTCGTTCTGATGTGGGTAGTACGACATTGAACGGAAACAGAAAAGGCGGTTTTATCTTGAAGGATCAGACCTCGGCACTGGCGGCGGGTAAGGCCCTCAGTCTGCGCTGTATTTTTCCGTTCCCAACTGAGTCACTGGATGTTCGTACGGATCACGGCTGTGGGTTTGCGCCGAAGGCTGCTCAACTCGACACGGATCTAGCCAACTGTGCAAAGTTGGCGGTTCCGGCAACAACGGCATCGGCTTGGTTGAAGAACTTCAAGGAACACAGTTCTTTGCCAAAGAACCAATGCTCGTTAAGTACGGTGGTCCCTGCACAATTCAAGGCCAGTCTTGAAGCGCATAAACTGGTAGACGATGCCTGGACCGCCAAGCCCATGGAGGTTCTGGTTCAAACCTGGGATGAGAGGAAACCTGAAAAACTTCCATTGGAGGCACTGTTTTACGATGCGTCGACGCCCGCCAAATTGGCGGAAGCGCAGAAGTTTCAGCGGGAATATTATCTGGAGACGTCGTTGTATATACCTATCGTAAAGTTGAACCTGGCGGCGATCGACAAGAATGTGTTTAGTTTCTCTACAGCCGATCAGGTGTATGGGCAATTGGTGGCGGAACAGATGAATGCCCGTTTCTCGAACGTTTCGAATGATTGTTCCGGTCAGGCCGCTTATTTTTGCAACGGCATCCTGGTCAGAGCCACAAAGGCGACGTCGAACTACCATGCTTGGGACCCCAGTGGTGGGTCTATATCACGTGATGGCGTTTCTTTTTCTTTCCTTCGTAAAGACTTGAAGATGAAAGGTCTTTATCATTCGGAGAAAATAGGCTTTATATTCAAGGCAATGAAGTTTGCCATCAAATCAAATTCGCAACCTATTACGGTGCGATGTGCTTTTCCAGTGGACGGCGCGACGGGTACTTACAGGGAACAGTCATGTGGGCGCCATGATTACTACCCGCAAGAGGGGGATTCCTGTAAAGCCATGGGGATTTTGACCTTGGACGCTTGGAAAACTCATTATCACGCTGTAAGGGGAACGGCGCAGCGGAGTTTTCACCAGTGTGGGTTAGGGGCAGAAAAAGACCAGTTCACCATCTTTCTACAAAGTCGAAGTCACTTTGAGTTTGATGAGGATCTGGATTACCCGAATGAAATCGTTACGGCGGCCTGGCCTGTGGGTATTCCAGGGAAACTTCCATTGGAGGCTTTTTTCTATGTGTCTTCCGACAACCCGACTGCCGCGCTAGCCGGTGCTCAGTTTATGCAGGTAGACTACTTTGAACAGACAAATGATTACATGCCTGTTATACGAGTGGTTTTTGAGGAGGACGTAGCAATATTCAGTTTTCATATTGAAGAACAGTCAGTGTCTGTTGTTGGCAAGCATCGATTTCAGTGAGTCGTCGGTCAATTGCTGAACGTGAATGCCAATCGCAAACGCCGGTGTGGTTATATGTCAAAGCTCAAAGCTCAAGGCACAGAGCGCAGCTTATCTGCATTCTGTGCCTTTTGTTATTGTCTTTCATTCCTCAAAACGTGACACGCAACAAGCGAGAAAACATAAGATTGGCATTCGAACCAGATTGATGAACGCTGTAGTTGATGAGTACGGTTCTTCCTGCATTCTCTGATTTCCAGCTTGTTGGAATAGCAAAGGTCATTGATGAACTGTTTTGAATGGGCTGGATTTCGGTCTCCCGCACTACCACACCGTGCCACCTGACCTGGACAGTATACCCGGGAGCCATGTTGAGGAATTTGACGGTCAGGTTTTTCATGTCGGCCGAAAGTTTGGGTTCGGTGAGATCGAACTTTTGCGGGTCTACCTGTAACGAAAGCGATTTGGAAATGATCAGCGGTGTACCAGGTGTGAGGCGAACGCTGAAGTTGACTGTCACAAGGCTACCAATCGAATCAATGACTTCAAAGCGGGGGATTTTGAAAGTCAGTGTTCCGGGAGTCCCGACAGTCAGTGTTTCGGTGTCATATTTATATCGACCGTTTGTCCAGCGTACTCTCACTTGATGGCCGTTGAGCATGCCAACGTAGTGGGGCACCTGCACATTAACGTGTGTGTTGTTATAGACGTCGTTGAAATTCAAGCGCTTGCCGTCAGCGCCATAGGCCTCAAGTACCTTGGGTGCAATGAGGTTGAACGTCTTGAGTTCAGTGTTCATGGTTTTAACTCCGTTTGAATAGCGAAAATTGGATTAAGCGTTTATAAGTCGACTCTTAATACCTGAGAGAACTGGCTTTGCTCATCAATGTTGCGCCGATTGACGCTGTAGTTGATCAGCACGGTTTTCCCTTTGTTTTCTTCCCGCCACGATGGCGGGATCGAGAACTCTGCAGTGATTCCGGTTTTCATGTCCTGCCATGCTGTTTTGCGCGTAAAGACTCCGCCCAAGCGGACGCGCGCTTGGTATCCGTCGGCCATTGCCGGGTAGCGCACAGTGACAGTGGTCAAATCCGGAGTAAGTCTTGGGGGGGGCAGAAAAAAAGCTTGAGCGTCAACGGCCAGCGGCAGTGGATCAGATCGATGGAGAGGGCCGTTGGGGTAGGTACGCACCGTGAAACTGACGGGAACGGTACTGCCAATAGAGTCCACAACTTCAAGTCGCGGGACCGTTAAATTCATGGCGCCAACGCTGGTAACCGGCGTGATAGCACTGTCATAGACGTAACGTGCTGAGTCCCATCGGACACGGATGGTTTGCCCGACTGCCATTCCCACATATTGTTGAACCTGAACCGTTACGTGTCTTGCTTCATAGATGTCGGACATTTTCAAGCGGTCGCCATTGGCGCCATAAGCCTCCAAAAGCTTGGGCGGCTCGAGCTTGATTGTGGTTTTGATCACTAAAGGTTTCGATTCGGACACAAGGTTTGTTCCTGCACGGTCCACACGCAGGGTGATACTGACAGCACTCTGGTCGCTTTCGTTGGCCCAGGCGAGTGGGATCGGAAACTCCAGGGTTCCTCTTCCTGAATACGTCTGGGGGGCCGTTTCGCGCTCCTCCCGTCCTTGCCAGTGAACTAGCACATTGTCGCCGTTGGCCAGACCGACACCGGAGGCGACAACCTGGATATCCTTGACGTATGCAGGATCCAGTACGCCATCCTGATCACCTGTCACGCTCGGTGCCGGGATACGGTTAACATTTACGCTGACTTCTGTGGCAATTGACCAACGGGCATGCACATGCGGACGGTTCCCACAGCGGTCGATTACCTGATAGGTAATCGAATGCTTCCCGTCACCCACGCGTTTGATCAGTTGTTCATCGAACATGAGCAGAATCGGATGGTTTTGCGGGTCGCTGATTTGCTCGGCAGTAACGGGATAATGAGTTACTTGTTCTTCATTACCCCAGCGCGCGACGATGCGGTCGAATACAGTGATGTTTTCATAGGGCTCGATACGCATGGCAATACCTTGCTTCGCCATTTCGCTATCGACGCCATCTTTGATATCCGGAATGAAGGCGTAACGTAGTCCGGGATGACCGAGCGGTTCGGGTTTGTCGAGAATGCCCCCCGGCAGCGTGCGCTTGACCAGAATGTTAAGTTTGAAAGAGTCGCTATCGTTCCCGCTAGGGCGTGTCACGCGATAAAAAACCGGGTATGCGCTGCCGTCCTTGATTTGAGTGGCCGGTATATAAAGTTGAAGTGGTTCAGTGAGCTCTTCGGGTGTATCGATGATTTCCGTGCGGATTGGAGTTTGATCGTCGTCCCAGAAGAGCTGGCAACTTTGGCCCAGTCCATTGTCTGGCCAAGGATCAACGATAACGAGCAGGTCCTTACTCAGTGCCTCGGCGCCAATGCCGCCGTGATAGCCCTCATTGCCATCGATGGGTGAAATCCGTGAGGGGATAATCGGTGCGCCAAGTTCCTGTGCATCGCCGCCCGCGACGCTTTCATCTGCTTTGAAGGTTGTCATTGAAGCGCTCCTGTCTAAGGTAGCGCCGGGAATCATTCAGGCGGCGCTGTCAGCCCATCTGGCGACAGCGGAGGTTTTTGGCGCAACTGTCAGATCTGACAGTCGCGACGAACGGTGTATAGCAATGAGCTGCCTTGAGTCAGGCGCACGGGGTCAATAATCATCTCCCCGCGCAGTTATATCTTTCTCGACCATCGGCGCCTCCGGATCCTGCCCCTCGGGGAATTTTCCCTTCAGATGCCACGCAAACGCGATGATCTCGGCAATGGTGCGATACAGCTCTTCGGGAATGCTGTCGCCCAGTTCCATGCGCGCCAGCAAGCGCACCAGTTCAGCGTTTTCATAAATCGGCACTTCGCAATCGCGCGCAATGCGCAGGATCTCTTCGGCCAGTTCCTCGTCACCCTTGGCGGTGAGGGTCGGGGCGTGGTTGCCGTCGTATTTGAGGGCGATGGCCTGGCGTGGAACTGTGGCGTCATTCATGCAGTTTCATCAACCCAGCGGTGGTCGAGACGGGTTTGGTTGCCTTGCGGCGGGGTGCCGTGGTGGCAGTCGAGATCGCCGACGTTCAAGCCGCGATCCAGCAGGCGCTGGCGTAGCGCGAACAGATTGTTTTCGATCAGGTCAGCAGTGTAAGGGCGTTCGGCCCAGAGCTGACTCGACAGGCTGCCACTGATCAACTGCGCCTGAATCTGCATTGGCCCGAGCGGTTCCATGTCGAACGCCAGATCGACGCGCCACAGTTGTTGCCTGGGTTCGCGCTCATCGCGGCGTTCGTTGGGTTGCGGTTCTTTCTCTGGCGCTTCTTCGCGCTGGAACTTGACCTGCAGCGGCACGATGTCCTGCAGGTTACGCATGGGGATTTCCAGTTGCCAGGTGCTGAGCAGGCGGCCGTCGTCGGTGACGCCGGTCTGTTCCAGACTCGACAACTGATGGCTTTGCAGGCGCGAAACCGCAGCGGCCGCCAGGCGCAGCAGTTGCTCCAGATCACCTTCGCCTTCCAGGCTTTGCAGCAAACGGTCGGGCAGCGGAAAGCCGCTGGGCACCGGTTTGGCGCTGACTTGGCCGAGGGTGCCGAGGGCGTTGCGCACGAAGCTCGGCAGCGCTTGCGCCAGTGTGTTGGCGGCGAGGATAGCGTTGAAACTGGTACTGCTCGGCAGCCCCGGCGTCAGTTGCGCGATCAGCTTGAGCAGATCGGCTTTCATGTCCGGAGCCAGCGTCGGGGTTTGTCCGGTCAGCAGTTTCGCTTCGAGGAAAGCGCCGCTGTTGGCCAGCGCCAAGGCAACGCCTTTGGCCGTGCTCATTTGCTGCACATCCGGCAGGCCCGCGAGCAGTTTGTTGACGGCGGCGCGCAAATCCGCCGACGTCTGATCGGTGGCTGGCGGCAGGTTTTGCAGCACCTTCAGCAATCCATCCAGCGAACCTTGGCGGCTTTGCTGAGCGACCAGTTGCTGGCTCACCGCCAATTGCTCCTGACGACTGCTCAGCGGTACGAATTTGAGGGTTTGTGAATCCTGAACCCGTGCCGAAAGCATGGTGCCGATGCGCAGCGGCTGCGGGCTGTCGACAGTCAATGTACTGCCGCTTAGCGCGGTATTGAGCAGGCTGACCATCGAACGAAAAACCGTCGCTTGCCCCGGTGCCTGCGGCAACGCCTGCGAAGTCACCACTTTGCCCTGTAGCAACGTGCCGACCGGCAATTGCGCGGTATCGATGCGGGTGAGGGTGGCGACGCTGCTAGCAATCGCCTGCTGCACGGTAATCGCCAGATTGCCCGCCGACGGCTGAGTGATCGCCAGACTGGTGCCTTGCGGCAATGGCAGGTTGCTGCTGGCCTGTACGGTGGTCTGACGGCCGCTGTCCAGCGTCACCTTGAGCAACAACTGAAAGGTCTGATCCGCTTGCTTGAGCGACAACACCTCGGCCTTAGCGCTTTGACCGGCGGCAATCAACCCTTCAATCGGCGTTATCAGCTTGAGCAACTCGCCACTGACCACCTGCGGGCGAGCATTCGCCGGGGTGGTTGGCGGGAGCGGGAGGATGTTCATTTCGCCTGTCATACGCGGACACAACCTGAGGAAATTGCACTCTTGAGAGTAAGGCACGGCATGTATAATGCCGCCCGTCTTGCGCTTCGTTCAAAAAACATAGCAATTGTTTGACGCAGCTCTCTAGAACGAGCCGTCAATGCATCTATGCTGCATCTCTTTAACGGCCGTGCCAGAGCCGACTTGAACCGTATAAGGCCCGTGATCCCTTGACCAGTCCTGTCCTGCAAACTGTTGCCCTCGCGTGTGAACGTGATCTGCGGCTGCTTTTCGAAAATCTCGAATTGAGGCTGGCCAGTGGCGATATGGTGCAGATCAGCGGTCCCAACGGCAGCGGTAAAACCAGTCTTTTGCGGTTGTTGTCCGGTTTGATGCAGCCGACCAGCGGCCAGGTGTTGCTCAACGGCCAGCCCTTGACCGAACAGCCGGCCGAACTGGCGCGCAACCTGTTGTGGATCGGCCACGCCGCCGGAATCAAGGATCTGCTGACCCCGGAAGAAAATCTGTCCTGGCTCTGCGCCCTGCATCAACCCGCCGAACGCGAGTCGATCTGGCAAGCACTGGCAGCCGTAGGATTGCGCGGATTCGAAGATGTTCCCTGTCACACGCTTTCCGCCGGGCAACAACGCCGGGTGGCGCTGGCGCGTTTGTATCTCGACAGCCCTCCACTTTGGATTCTCGACGAACCCTTCACCGCCCTCGACAAACAGGGTGTGGCGCAACTCGAAGAGCATCTG
This sequence comes from Pseudomonas sp. NPDC087615, assembly GCF_044743445.1. Lineage (NCBI taxonomy): Bacteria > Pseudomonadati > Pseudomonadota > Gammaproteobacteria > Pseudomonadales > Pseudomonadaceae > Pseudomonas > Pseudomonas sp. NPDC087615. The sequence goes on from NZ_JBIUWM010000034.1 coordinate 35,134, forward strand.
GCTAGCCACTGCGAGCGCGGAGGCCTCGTTGTACTGACCACACACCACACACTGAGCCGGATGCCGGCCGGTTATCGCGACATCGATCTGGGGAACTGGGCTGTATGAGTGTGTTTGGCCTGCTGGTTGCCCGTGAATCCCGACTGCTGTTTCGCCGCCCGGCGGAACTGGCCAATCCGCTGATTTTCTTCGCCATCGTCATCGCTTTGTTCCCGCTGGCCGTCGGCCCGGAAACTCAAGTGTTGCAAAACCTGTCCCCGGGGTTAGTCTGGGTGGCGGCGCTTTTGTCGGTCCTGCTCTCGCTGGACGGGCTGTTTCGCAGTGACTTCGAAGACGGCTCCCTGGAACAGTGGGTCCTTTCGTCGCACCCGCTACCACTTCTGGTCTTGGCCAAGGTGCTGGCACACTGGCTTTTCTCCGGTCTGGCACTGGTTCTGCTCTCGCCCTTGCTGGCGTTGATGCTGGGTTTGCCTGCTGCGTGCCTGCCGGTTTTGTTGCTTTCGTTGTTGCTGGGTACACCGGTGCTGAGCTTGCTCGGCGCGGTGGGCGCAGCACTGACGGTCGGTTTGAAGCGTGGCGGCCTGTTGCTGGCGCTGCTGATTCTGCCGTTGTACATCCCGGTGTTGATCCTCGGCAGTGGCGCCTTGCAGGCGGCCTTGCAAGGCATGCCGGCGACCGGGTATCTACTGTGGTTGGGTAGCCTGACCGCCCTGGCGATCACCCTGACACCCTTTGCAATAGCCGCTGGCCTGAAGATCAGCGTCGGCGAATAATAATGGGGTCTGGTCAAATTTTGACCACTTCCTTTTGAAGAAAGGCATGACCCAAGCGCTTCATAGCGAAGAGCACCCGTGATGGAAACAGTATGAACTGGACCTGGTTTCACAAGCTCGGCTCGCCCAAGTGGTTTTACGGCATCAGCAGCAAGTTGCTGCCGTGGCTGAGCATCGCAGCGTTGCTGCTGATTGGCGTCGGCGTGGTCTGGGGCTTGGCCTTCGCGCCGCCCGACTATCAGCAAGGCAACAGCTTTCGCATCATCTATATCCACGTACCTGCCGCGATGCTGGCTCAGTCGATCTACGTGATGCTGGCGGTGTGCGGTGTGGTCGGGCTGGTGTGGAAGATGAAACTGGCCGACGTTGCCCTGCAATGCGCTGCTCCGATCGGCGCGTGGATGACCGCCGTGGCGCTGGTGACCGGGGCGATCTGGGGCAAGCCGACCTGGGGCTCGTGGTGGGTCTGGGATGCGCGGCTGACTTCAATGCTGATTCTGCTGTTCCTGTATTTCGGCGTGATCGCATTGGGCAATGCGATCAGCAACCGCGACAGCGCCGCCAAGGCCTGCGCGGTGCTGGCCATCGTCGGCGTGATCAACATCCCGATCATCAAATACTCGGTGGAGTGGTGGAACACCTTGCACCAGGGCGCGACCTTCACCCTCACCGAAAAACCGGCGATGCCGGCCGAGATGTGGCTGCCGCTGCTGCTGACGGTGCTGGGTTTCTACTGCTTCTTCGGCGCCGTGCTGTTGCTGCGCATGCGCCTTGAAGTGCTCAAACGTGAAGCCCGCGCCAGTTGGGTCAAAGAAGAAGTGCAGAACAGTCTGGAGGCCTCGCGATGAGTTTTGCTTCATTCGGCGACTTCCTCGCCATGGGCCATCATGGCCTGTATGTCTGGTCGGCCTACGGCATCTGTCTGGCGGTGCTGATCTACAACGTGGTGAAGCCCATCGCGGCCCGCAAGCACTATCTGCAACAAGAGGCGCGTCGTCTGCGCCGGGAGAACGGCAAGTGAATCCGCTGCGCAAAAAACGTCTGATCATCATTCTGGCCATTCTGGTCGGGGTCGGCGCTGCCGTCGGCCTGGCCTTGAGCGCCCTGCAGCAGAACATCAATCTGTTTTACACCCCGACCCAGATCGCCAACGGCGAAGCACCGCAGGACACGCGCATCCGTGCCGGCGGCATGGTCGAGAAGGGCTCGCTGCAACGTTCGCCGGACTCGCTGGACGTCAAATTCGTCGTCACCGACTTCAACAAAGCCGTGACCATCACCTATCGCGGCATCCTCCCGGATCTGTTCCGCGAAGGGCAGGGCATCGTGGCCCTGGGCAAGATCAACGCCGATGGCGTGGTCGTCGCCGATGAAGTGCTGGCCAAGCACGACGAGAAGTACATGCCGCCGGAAGTAACCAAAGCGTTGAAAGACAGCGGTCAATCCGCGCCGACTCAAGCGAAGGAGGGTTGATCGATGACTTCGGCGATTTTTATTCCTGAGTTGGGTCATCTGGCGATGATTCTGGCGCTGTGTTTTGCGCTGGTGCAGGCCGTGGTGCCGCTGTTCGGTGCCTGGCGCGGCGACCGTTTGTGGATGGGCCTGGCCCAACCGGCGGCGTGGGGTCAGTTCGCGTTTCTGGTGTTTGCCTTCGGCTGCCTGACCTACGCCTTCATGACCGACGACTTCTCCGTGGCCTACGTTGCGATGAACTCCAACAGCGCCTTGCCGTGGTACTACAAATTCAGCGCCGTGTGGGGCGCCCACGAAGGTTCGTTGCTGTTGTGGGCGCTGATCCTAGGCGGCTGGACCTTCGCCGTGTCGGTATTTTCCCGCCAGTTGCCACAAGTCATGCTCGCCCGCGTATTGGCGGTGATGGGCATGATCAGCACCGGTTTCCTGCTGTTTCTGATCCTGACGTCGAACCCGTTCTCGCGCATCCTGCCGCAAATTCCGGCGGACGGTCGCGACCTCAATCCATTGCTGCAAGACATTGGCCTGATCGTCCATCCGCCGATGCTGTACATGGGGTATGTCGGTTTCTCGGTAGCCTTTGCCTTCGCCATCGCCGCACTGCTGGGGGGTCGTCTCGATGCCGCGTGGGCGCGTTGGTCGCGGCCATGGACCATCGTCGCCTGGGCCTTCCTCGGCATCGGCATCACGCTCGGTTCGTGGTGGGCTTACTACGAACTCGGCTGGGGCGGCTGGTGGTTCTGGGATCCGGTGGAAAACGCCTCGTTCATGCCCTGGCTGGTCGGCACCGCGTTGATTCACTCGCTGGCGGTCACGGAAAAACGTGGTGTGTTCAAGAGCTGGACCGTGTTGCTGGCGATTGCGGCATTTTCGCTAAGCCTGCTCGGTACGTTCCTTGTACGTTCCGGCGTGTTGACCTCGGTACACGCATTTGCCTCTGATCCCGAGCGCGGTGTGTTCATCCTGATCTTCCTGCTGTTTGTGGTCGGCGGCTCGCTGACGCTGTTCGCCTTGCGCGCTCCAGTGGTGAAAAGCCAGGTCGGCTTCAACCTGTGGTCGCGGGAAACCCTGCTGCTGGGCAACAACCTGGTGTTGGTGGTGGCGGCGTCGATGATTCTGCTCGGCACGTTGTACCCGCTGATTCTTGATGCCATCAGCGGCGCCAAACTGTCAGTCGGCCCGCCGTACTTCAACGCGTTGTTCATTCCGTTGATGGCGTTGTTGATGATGGTGATGGCGGTTGGCGTGATCGTCCGTTGGAAAGACACCCCGGTGAAATGGCTGGCAAGCATGCTGACCCCGGTGTTGCTGGGCAGCGTCGCGCTGGCGGTGGTCGCCGGTGTCGCTTACGGCGATTTCAACTGGGCCGTTATCGCGACCTTCCTGCTCGCCGCGTGGGTGTTGCTTGCCGGTGTGCGTGACATTTTCGACAAGACTCGTCACAAAGGTCTGATCAAAGGTCTGCCCACCCTGACTCGCAGTTATTGGGGCATGCAGATCGCCCACCTCGGCATCGCCGTTTGCGCGCTGGGCGTGGTGTTGTCGAGCCAGAACAGTGCCGAACGTGACCTGCGTCTGGCGCCGGGCGAGTCGATGGCTCTGGCCGGGTATCAGTTTGTGTTTGAAGGCGCCAAGCACTTCGAAGGGCCGAATTTCACCTCCGACAAAGGCACCATTCGGGTGATCCGTGACGGCAAGGAAATCAGTGTGCTGCACCCGGAAAAACGTCTGTACACCGTGCAGAACTCGGTGATGACTGAAGCCGGGATCGACGCCGGTTTCACCCGTGACCTTTACGTCGCCCTCGGTGAACCTCTGGAAAACGGCGCCTGGGCTGTACGTGTGCATGTCAAACCGTTCGTGCGTTGGATCTGGTTCGGTGGCTTGCTGACCGGTTTCGGCGGGTTGCTGGCGGCGCTGGATCGACGTTATCGGGTCAAGGTGAAATCCAAGGTGCGTGAAGCACTGGGCATGACGGGAGCGGCTGCATGAGACGTTGGTTGATGCTGGTGCCACTGGCGCTTTTCCTGCTGGTGGCGGTGTTTCTGTATCGCGGTCTGTACCTCGATCCGGCGGAGCTGCCGTCGGCGATGATCAACAAGCCGTTCCCGGAGTTTTCCCTGCCGGCGGTGCAGGGCGACAAGACCCTGACCAAGGCCGATATCCTCGGCAAACCCGCCCTTGTAAACGTCTGGGGCACTTGGTGCATTTCTTGCCGGGTCGAGCACCCGGTGCTGAACAAACTGGCCGAGCGCGGCGTGGTGATCTACGGGATCAACTACAAGGACACCAACGCCGACGCCTTGAAGTGGCTGGCCGAATTCCATAACCCGTACGTGCTCGATATCCGCGATGACGAAGGTTCGCTGGGGCTGAACCTCGGTGTCTACGGCGCGCCGGAAACCTTCTTCATCGACGCCAAGGGCATCATTCGCGACAAGTACGTCGGCGTGATCGACGAACAGGTCTGGCGCGAAAAACTCGCGGCCAAGTATCAGGCGCTGGTCGATGAGGCCAAGCCATGAAGCGTTTTTTATCGGCTATTGTGTTGGGCTTGAGCCTGGTCGGTGTGGCCCATGCCGCGATCGACACCTACGAGTTCGCCAAGGAAGGTGATCGCGAGCGTTTTCGCGAGCTGACCAAGGAACTGCGCTGCCCCAAATGCCAGAACCAGGACATCGCCGATTCCAATGCACCGATTGCCGCTGACCTGCGCAAAGAGATTTTCCGCATGCTCGGCGAGGGCAAGGACAACCAGCAGATCATCGATTTCATGGTGGATCGCTACGGCGATTTCGTCCGCTATAAACCCGCACTCAACGCCAAGACCGCGCTGCTGTGGTTCGGCCCGGCTGGCCTGCTGCTCGGTGGTTTCGTCGTGATCGCGGTGATCGTCCGCCGACGTCGCGCACAACGCGCCGACACCCCGCAATCGCTGTCTACCGAAGAGCGTCAGCGCCTCGACCAACTGTTGGATAAAAACCAAGAATGATTGATTTCTGGCTTGCCGCAGGGCTGTTGCTTCTGGTCGCCCTGAGTTTTCTGCTGATCCCCGTATTGCGTGAACGCCGCGCCCAGCGTGAAGAGGATCGTACTGCCCTCAACGTTGCGTTGTATCAGGAACGTGTCGCCGAGTTGCAATCGCAGCAGGCCGAAGGTGTGCTGGATGCCGCGCAAATGGACAGCGGCCGCGCCGAAGCCGCGCGTGAATTGCTCGCCGACACCGAAGGCGTTACCGCCCCGCGTGTCTCGAAATTGGGTAAACCGTTGCCGCTGCTGGCTGCCGTGTTGGTGCCGGTGTTGGGTTTGGCCCTGTACCTGCACTTCGGCGCCGCCGACAAGGTCGAACTGACCCGCGAATTCGCCCAGGCACCGCAGTCGATGGAAGAAATGACCCTGCGTCTGGAACGTGCCGTTGCGGCACAACCGGATTCTGCTGAAGGTCTGTATTTCCTGGGTCGTACCTACATGGCTCAGGAGCGTCCGGCGGACGCGGCGAAGATGTTTGAACGTGCCGCCAATCTCGCTGGTCGCCAACCGGAGCTGCTCGGCCAGTGGGCGCAGGCGCAGTATTTCGCCGATGGCAAAAAATGGTCGAGCAAGATCCAGGCCCTGACCGATGAAGCGCTGAAGGCCGATCCAAAGGAAGTCACCAGCCTTGGTCTGCTCGGCATCGCCGCGTTCGAAGGCGAGCGTTATCAGGAGGCCATCGACTACTGGAACCGTTTGCTGGCGCAATTGCCAGCGAGCGACAAATCCCGCGAAGCGCTGCAAGGCGGGATCGAACGTGCCACCGAGCGCCTGCAAGCCAGCGGCGGCAAGGTCGCCCAGGCACCGGCTGCCAAGCCCGCCGCACGGCTTAAGGTTCGCGTCGATGTGGCTAATGAACTCAAAGACAAGGTGCAACCGGGCGACAGCGTGTTCATTTTCGCCCGCGCCACGTCCGGGCCACCGGCACCGCTGGCGGCCAAGCGCCTGACCGTGGCCGATCTGCCGGTAACGGTCGAACTGGGCGATGTCGACGCCATGATGCCGCAGTTGAAACTGTCGAACTTTCCAGAAGTCCAAATGGTTGCGCGCATCTCCCGTGCCGGTCAGCCGACCGCCGGTGAGTGGGTTGGCCGCAGCGGCCCTCTGGCCAGCAGCACCACTGCGCTACAAAAACTGACCATCGACAGCCCGGACAAGTGACCGGGCAACACAGGAAAGCACCGCCATGCACACCATCGCCCGAATCACGGTTCTCACATTGGCCCTGGGCTTGAGTGCATGTGCGGTGCAACGACCGGAACGGACCACCCACCTGCCGCCGATTCCGCCGTCACAACCCAGCCCGACCCCTTCGACCTCGCCGATACCGGGCAAAAGTATTCCGGCCAAACCGGCAAAACCTGTCCCGCGCACCTCGGCCAGCTTCGCCCCGCCACCGGGCGGCAACAGCCATTGGGATCAGAAACTCGGCGTTTATGTGCTCGACGACCAGTCCAACACGTTCTACCGCCAGCGCACCTACTATCGCTGGAACAACGGCTGGAGTCGCTCGATCAGTCCCAACGGTCCATGGGAAGACACCGACATCCACGGCGTGCCACCGGGGCTGGGTAAGCAGTTCGGGCAGTAACGAAAACGGCGATCCTCGGATCGCCGTTTTGCTGTCTGTGGCTGCAATCAATCACACTCTGTAAAACAACCGGACGTCGCTCTTTGGATTTCTGTGCTTGAGTAAAGATAACTCTAGGGTTACTTTTAATGGGCCAGGGCAAGGAGGCGGTTGGTGCAGGCAGGTTATTGATCAAGGAGCTGGAGGAGGCGGGTTGGACGCTGGACAGGATTACCGGCAGTCATCACCTCTTCAGGCACCGCTACAACCCATACACGATTCCCGTTCCTCACCCGAAAAAGGATTTGCCGTTGGGGACGGTCAAAAGCATCAGGAGGCGTGCCGGGTTGTACAACCCGCCAGCCAGTTTCGAAGGAGATCCATAATGCAATATCCAATCTGCATCGAGTGGGGCGATGAGAACACCGCCATCGGTATTCAGATCCCCGATATTCCCGGCGCCGTGACGGCAGGGGATAGCTTTGAAGATGCCTACAATGCAGCCGTTGAAATCGCCCACATCATGTTGCAGGAGATTGCGGCGAACGGAGAGGCGATTCCGATGCCGACCTCTGCTGCGGCGCATCGCAACAATCCGGAGTTCGCCGGGATGGGCTGGGGCATGCTGGAGCTGGATATCTCGCCATACCTGGGTAAGACCGAGAAGGTCAACGTGACCCTGCCCGGTTATGTGATTCAGCGAATCGACCGCTATGTGCGCGAACACAACGTCAAAAGCCGCTCCTCCTTTCTGGCGGATGCGGCGATGGAGAAGCTGGTCAGGTATTGAAAAGCATCGCGGGCCAGTTGGCCTGCGATGCTTTTTACGTGTTACGCAGTCGCCAGCGATCGCCGTTGCGATGCACCCAAAAAACGCAACAACGCCAACAATGGAAACGCACTGCCGACAATCACGATCCACAACCAGCCGCCATGCTCGAACACCGCGCTGGCGACCGACGAGCCGAAGGCGCCGCCGATGAAGATGCTGGTCATGTACAGCGCGTTCAGGCGACCACGGCTTTTCGCGTCCAACGAGTAGACCGCACGTTGGCCAAGCACCATGTTCATCTGTACGCAGAAATCCAGCACCACGCCGGTCACGGCCAAACCGATCACGCTGTAGGCCGGGTGGATGAATGCCGGCAGGAAGCTCAGGCTGGCGAACAACATGGCCAGCAGCGAGGCGATGCGGGTGTGGCCGGCGTCGGCCAAGCGTCCACTGATGGGGGCGGCGATGGCACCGATGGCGCCAACCAGGGCGAAGATCGCGATCTCGCTTTGCGACAGGCCGTGGTTGCGCGCCAGCTCAAGTGGCACCGCTGTCCAGAACAGGCTGAACGTGGCAAACATGCACCCCTGATAAAACGCGCGCTGACGCAGCACCGGTTGTTGGCGCAGCAGCGTCCACAGCGAACCGAGCAGTTGCCCGTAAGTGGCGCTGTGATCCGGTTGGCGCTTGGGCACGGTCAGTGCCAGCACCACGCTGATCGCCGCCATCAATGCGGCGGCAATCATGAACATCGCCCGCCAGCCGAAATGGTCGGCAACCACGCTCGACACCGGCCGCGCCAGCAGGATACCCAGCAGCAGCCCGCCCATGATCCCGCCTACCACTCGGCCACGGGACTCTTCCGGCGCCAGATGCGCGGCCAGCGGAATCAGGATCTGCACCGACACCGAACTGAAACCCACGAGCAGCGAGATCAGCAGAAACACGTTGGGCTGGTCGGTAAATGCGGCGCCGAGCAGGCTGGCAATCGCCACCACCGTTGTGATGATCATCAACCGACGGTTTTCCAGCAGATCGCCCAGCGGCACCAGAAAGAACAGGCCCAGCGCATAGCCGATCTGCGTCAGCGAGACGATGAAACTGGCCATGGTGTCGGAGAGGCCGATGTCCGGCGCAATCAGGCCGATGATCGGCTGGGCGTAATAGATGTTGGCAACGATGGCGCCGCAGCAGAAGGCGAACAGCAGCACCATGCCTCGGGTCATTGTGTGAGTGGCGGTGGTCATAAGATTTCTCGATCCAGCGAAAGGGAATGCGGTGAGGCTATGGGACAAACCGTATTGGCAAAAGAAGCCTTAGGTTGATATCAGTTATTCCTTGGAGGAATGAATGACTGCAGTCAGGTGGTCATCACCTCGGTGAACCTTGCGTCCGACCGTTGAGCGTCGATGATACATTCACTTACATCTTCTTCGATAGCGTGCTTACGTTTACCACTGCGCTTTACTGTTCGTCATAGGGGCAATTGTGGTGATTTCAAAATCCCACGAAAAAGGCGATCTGTTGAGATCGCCTTTTCATAGAGCCGCTTAATTATTACTGGCTGTAGATCTGATCAAACACCCCACCATCATTGAAGTGGGTCTTCTGCACGGTGCGCCAGTCACCAAAGGTTTTCTCCACCGACAAGAAGTCGACTTTCGGGAAACGGTCGGTGTATTTGGCCAGCACCGCCGGATCACGCGGACGCAGGTAGTTGGCCGCAGCGATCTCCTGACCTTGCGGCGACCACAGGTATTTCAGGTACTCATCAGCGGCTGCGCGCGAACCTTTCTTGTCGACGACTTTATCGACCACCGACACCGGTGGCTCGGCTTCGGCGGAGACGCTTGGGTAAATCACTTCAAACTGATCACGACCAAACTCGCGAGCGATCATTTCCGCTTCGTTTTCGAAAGTCACCAACACGTCGCCGATCTGGTTGGTCATGAACGTGGTGGTTGCGGCGCGGCCGCCGGTATCCAGCACTGGCGCTTGCTTGAACAGTTTGCCGACGAAGTCTTTGGCCTTGCTCTCGTCACCGCCGTTCTTCAGCACGTAGCCCCAGGCCGAGAGATAGGTGTAGCGGCCGTTACCCGAGGTTTTCGGGTTTGGCACGATCACCTGCACGCCTTCCTTGAGCAGGTCCGGCCAGTCTTTCAAGGCTTTCGGGTTGCCTTTGCGCACAATGAACACGGTGGCGGACGTGAACGGCGCGCTGTTGTTCGGCAGGCGGGTGACCCAGTTCTCCGGCACCAGTTTGCCGTGATCGGCCAGGGCGTTGATGTCGGTGGCCATGTTCATGGTGATGACGTCGGCCGGCAGGCCATCGATCACCGAGCGCGCTTGCTTGCTCGAACCGCCGAAGGACATCTGCACGGTGATGTTTTCGTTGTGCTCGGCTTGCCAGTGTTTCTGGAACGCAGTGTTGTAGTCCTTGTAGAAATCGCGCATCACGTCGTAGGAAACGTTCAGCAGGGTCGGTGCGGCTTGAGCCGCGCTACCGAACGCAAGACCGGCGGCGAGAAGTGAGGCGCCAAAGAGTTTTTTCACTGCGCATTCCTTGTTCTGTGGGGGGTGTTGTGCCAAAGGTGAGGCCACTTGCCACCGACTATAACGGTGCACGCATAGTCGCTTAAAGATTAAAAAGCTCTTTGCTTATTCCAGTTTCTTGAACAACTGATTGCCACAGCGCGAGCAGAAAGCTGCGTCGGGTTCGTGGCTGTTCTTCTTGCACACCGGGCAATCGTGTTGCAGATGTTCGCCGCGCATGGCATTGGCCAATTCGGCGGTGAAAATCCCGGTTGGCACGGCGATGATCGAGTAACCGGTGATCATCACCAGCGACGAAATCACTTGGCCCAGCGGGGTTGTTGGCACGATGTCGCCGAAGCCCACTGTGGTCAGCGTCACGATTGCCCAATAGATGCCTTTGGGAATGCTGGTGAAGCCGTGTTCCGGGCCTTCGATCACGTACATCAGCGTACCGAACACCGTCACCAGCGTGCAGACGCTGACTAGAAACACCACGATCTTCTGCTTGCTGCCGCGCAGCGCCGACATCAGATAGTTGGCTTGCTTGAGGTACGGGCTGAGTTTGAGCACGCGAAAAATCCGCAGCATCCGGATGATGCGGATGATCAGCAGATACTGCGCATCGCTGTAATACAGGGCGAGGATGCCGGGCACGATTGCCAGCAAGTCCACCAGCCCATAAAAACTGAAGGCATAACGCAACGGCTTCGGTGAGCAATACAGGCGCAGGATGTACTCACCGAGAAAGATAATGGTGAAGCCCCACTCGATGTACGCCAGTGCATCGGCATAGTTGCGGTGAACGCTGTCGATGCTGTCGAGCATCACGATCACCAGGCTGGCGAGGATGATCAACAGCAAAATGCCGTCGAAACGCCGCCCAGCCGTGGTGTCGGTCTGGAAAATCACTACGTAAAGCTGATCACGCCAACGCTTGCTGCTGTCCATGTGTAACGCCTGAATCGAAGATCAGCGCAGCCTAGGTTGATTCTCCCCATGAGCGCAAGGCGTGCTGTTGACAGTCGCGTTGCCGAGCATCTGGATGCCAGCGCGGATCAGCCAGCAGGCGAGAATGAATGGCGCGGTCAGCGTGGCCAGACCGACGGCGGTAAACAGGGGTGTCACCAGCAGCGCGAGGACGATGCCGAGCAACGGCAGCCACGGTTGTTGACGTTGTGCGCTGAAGGCGAGTGCGGCGAGTACGGCGTTGTAGCTGCCCAGGCCGAGCAGGGCGGTATTGGTTTCGTGGTGCAGCAGGCTCGAACCGAGGCCAATCGCACTCGCCAGCAGCGCCCAGGCAAAGGCCCGGCGATCAGCCATCAGCAATCCGATGGCGATCAAGGCACCGGCCAGCGGATGACCGAGAAACATCACCTGGCCCAACCCTCTGAACTCGGCGGCGAGCAGGTTCACGTTATTGAGTTCAACAGAAGGCATCGGCATGGACGGCGCCGCGAAAAGAAGCAGCCCCCAACTTATGCCCACGAACGGCGAGGTGTAGGCCGGCATGGATCGGCGGCGGTACACATATTTGAGCCACTGCTGCGTAACCATCGCACTCAACCCGCCGGCGGCGAGAATCAGTGGCGGCAGTATCGGCGACCACGGGAAATAGAGGCTCAGCAGCAGGCCGAGCAACACACCGTTGTAGCTGAACAGCCCGGCCTGGCGATCAGCCTTGGCATAGTTGCGTCGTTGCGCGGTGAGCAATCCGGCCATGGCACCCAGCAGCGCGCCGGCAAACAGCACCGGGGCGGTGAGCAGGATCGCCAGCAGGCACAGCAGGCCGCACAGCGGATGACGCTGGAGGAATATTTGACTGAAACCGTTGAGCAAAGCCTCGGCCCAGTCGGGGCAGTGGGTGTTGAAAGAGTTGGCAGGCATGGCAGTTCTAAAAGTCAAAGGGAGCGAGTCGGTCGAGCGCGACCCCAACTGATCGCCAGCAGGCTGGCTCCCACATTGAATCTTTGTTCAGTCATTGAGTTTGTGGTGCACACAAATCAACTGTGGGAGCCAGCCTGCTGGCGATGAGGCCGGTAGAGACGCTAAATCAACGTCTCAATGCGCAGCGAGTTGGTAGAGCCCGGCTGCCCGAATGGCACGCCGGCAGTGATCAACAGCGTGTCACCTCGCTCGGCCATGCCTTGCGCCTGGGCGATTTCCAGCGCGGTCGAGCACACTTCGTCGACCTGACGCAGACGATCGTTGACCACCGAGTGAATGCCCCACGCCACGCTCAAACGGCGAGCGGTTTGCAGGTTCGGCGTCAGATTGAGGATCGGTGCTTTGGGCCGTTCCCGCGCCGCACGCAACGTCGACGCACCGGACTCGCTGTAATTGACCAGCACGGCCACCGGCAGCACGTTGCTGATGCGTCGGATCGCGCAACTGATGGCATCGGAAACAGTCGCCTCAGCCTTGGGGCGGCTGACGTCGAGTTGCGTCTGATAATCCGGGCCGTTTTCCACCTGACGGATGATCTTGCTCATCATCTGCACGGCTTCCAACGGGTATTCCCCCGACGCAGTTTCCGCCGACAGCATCACCGCATCGGCACCCTCTGCCACGGCGTTGGCGACGTCGGTGACTTCAGCGCGGGTCGGCGTCGCAGAGAAGCGCATCGACTCAAGCATCTGCGTTGCCACCACCACCGGTTTGCCGAGTTCACGGCAGGTGCTGATGATGTTTTTCTGGATCTGCGGCACGCTCTCGGCAGGGACTTCCACGCCCAGGTCACCGCGAGCCACCATGATCGCGTCGCTCAGCTCGGCGATTTCGCGCAGTTGCTCGACGGCCGAAGGCTTCTCGATTTTCGCCATCAGGAAGGCTTTGTCGCCGATCAGCGCGCGGGCTTCGAGGATGTCTTGCGGGCGCTGTACGAACGACAGCGCCACCCAATCCACACCCAACTCCAGACCAAAACTCAAATCGCGGCGATCCTTGGCCGTCAACGGGCTGAGGTCGAGCACCGCTTGCGGCACGTTCACGCCTTTGCGGTCTGACAGCTCGCCGCCATTGAGCACGGTGGTGTCGATCGCATCGTCGTATTTAGTCACCACGCGCAGACGCAGTTTGCCGTCGTCGAGCAGCAGATCCATGCCGGCTTCCAGCGCCTCGATGATTTCCGGATGTGGCAGGTTGACCCGGCGCTCATCGCCCGGCGCGGCATCCAGGTCGAGGCGCAACGCCTGACCGCGATGCAACTGCACCTTGCCCTCGGCGAATTTGCCGACACGCAGTTTTGGCCCTTGCAGGTCCATCAGAATGCCCAGCGGATAGTTGAGCTGGCGCTCGACTTCGCGGATCCACTGATAGCGCTTGGCGTGGTCGGCGTGGTCGCCGTGGCTGAAGTTCAGGCGGAAGATATTCACCCCGGCCTCGACCAGTTCGCGGATGTCTTCGATCCCATCGACAGCAGGCCCGAGGGTGGCGAGGATTTTGACCTTTTTATCAGGCGTCATGATTTAGAGTTCTCGAGAATCAGAATGGCGCGGAAGTCGTTGACGTTGGTGCGGGTCGGTTCGGTGACGATCAGCGCATCGAGCGCCTCGAAATAGCCGTAGCCGTTGTTGTTATCCAGCTCGTCACTGGCGCTCAAGCCCAGGGCGATGGCGCGGGCGTAGCTGTCCGGGGTCATGATTGCGCCAGCGTTGTCTTCCGAGCCGTCGATGCCATCGGTGTCACCGGCCAGCGCGTAGACGCCGGGCAGGCCTTTGAGGCTATCGGTCAGGCTCAGGAGGAATTCGGCGTTGCGCCCGCCACGGCCATTGCCGCGCACGGTCACGGTGGTTTCACCGCCGGAGAGGATCACGCACGGCGCCGCCAGTGGCTGGCCGTGGTTGATGATCTGACGAGCGATGCCGGCGTGGACTTTCGCCACTTCGCGCGATTCACCTTCCAGATCGCCGAGGATCAGCGTACTGAAACCGGCCTGACGGCACTTCACCGCTGCGGCGTCCAGCGATTGCTGAGGACGGGCGATCAACTGGAAATGACTGCGGGCCAGGCTCGGATCACCGGGTTTGACGGTCTCCGATTCAGGGCTTTGCAGCCAGGTGCGTACCGACGCCGGGATCTCGATGCCGTAGCGCTTGATGATCGCCAGCGCTTCAGCCGAGGTGCTGGGGTCGGCCACGGTCGGGCCGGAGGCGATGACCGTGGCGAGGTCACCCGGTACATCGGAAATCGCGTAGGTATAAACCGTGGCGGGCCAACAGGCCTTGCCCAGGCGGCCGCCCTTGATCGCCGAGAGGTGTTTGCGCACACAGTTCATCTCGCCGATGGTCGCGCCGGATTTGAGCAGGGCTTTGTTGATGGATTGCTTGTCAGCGAGGGTGATGCCTTCGGCCGGCAAGGCGAGCAGGGCAGAGCCGCCACCGGAGAGCAGGAAGATCACGCGGTCGTCTTCGCTCAGGTTACTGACCAGATCCAGCACACGCTTGGCCACGGCCAGGCCAGCGGCGTCCGGCACCGGATGCGCAGCTTCGACCACTTCGATTTTTTCGCACGGGGCGCCGTGACCGTAGCGAGTCACTACCAGGCCAGAGACTTCACCCTGCCAGCAGCGTTCGACCACTTGCGCCATGGCGGCGGCGGCTTTGCCGGCGCCGATGACGATGACCCGACCGGTGCGATCGGCAGGCAGATGGGCTTCGAGGACTTGCTGCGGATGGGCCGCGTCAATGGCTGTGGCAAACAGCTCGCGCAGCAGTTGTTGCGGATCGACCGACATGGCGGGCTCCCGGAATTCTTGTTATTGGAGTGGAGCGACAACGGTGCAGCGACCCGGTCCCTGTGGGAGCTGGCTTGCCAGCGATTCAGGCGCTGCGGTCCTTCAGAAAAACCGAGTCGATGCCATCGCGGGCAAGCCCGCTCCCACAGGGAGCGAGCCAGAGGCGCAGATTATTTTTTGTCGCGAATCGAGAAGTTGGCCATGTGTTCCAGGCCCTTGATCAGCGCCGAGTGATCCCAGTTGCTGCCACCGATGGCCGCGCAGGTGCTGAACACTTGCTGGGCATTGGCGGTGTTCGGCAGGTTGATGTTCAGCTCCTTGGCGCCTTGCAGGGCCAGGTTCAGGTCCTTCTGGTGCAGGCTGATGCGGAAGCCTGGATCGAAGGTGCCTTTGATCATGCGCTCGCCGTGCACTTCGAGGATTTTGGAGGACGCGAAGCCGCCCATCAGCGCTTCACGCACCTTGGCTGGATCGGCACCGTTTTTCGAAGCGAACAGCAGGGCTTCTGCCACGGCCTGGATGTTCAGGGCCACGATGATCTGGTTCGCCACTTTCGCGGTCTGACCGTCGCCATTGCCGCCGACCAGCGTGATGTTCTTGCCCATGGCCTGGAACAGCGGCAGTGCGCGTTCGAAAGCATCGGCGTCGCCACCGATCATGATGCTCAGGGTCGCGGCTTTGGCGCCGACTTCACCGCCGGAAACAGGCGCGTCGAGGTACTGCGCGCCTTTTTCATTGATCTTCGCCGCGAACGCTTTGGTAGCGGTTGGCGAGATCGAGCTCATATCGATCACGACTTTGCCTTTGCCGATACCGGCAGCGACGCCGTCAGCGCGGAACAGCACGTCATCGACCTGCGGGGTATCCGGGACCATGACGATGATGAACTCAGCTTCCTGAGCCACTTCGCGCGGATTGGCCAGCGCGACCGCGCCAGCGGCAACCAGGTCGGCAGGCGCGGGGTCGTGGTGCGCCGACAGGAACAGGCTGTGACCGGCTTTCTGCAGGTTCGCCGCCATTGGGTGGCCCATGATGCCGGTGCCGATAAATCCGATTTTAGCCATGAGAAAATCCTCTTGTTTTTGTCTTGCTCAAGCAAATTGGGGGTGTTGCATTGGGTGGGAGCGGGCTTGCTCGCGAATGCGGTGGAACATTCAATATCCGTGTTGACTGAACCACCGCATTCGCGAGCAAGCCCGCTCCCACAGGTTTTGCGTTGTTCTTAAATTGCGTTGTGGGTTTTCAGCCAGCCGAGCCCTGCTTCAGTGGTGGTCAGCGGCTTGTACTCGCAACCCACCCAACCCTGATAACCGATGCGGTCGAGGTGCTCGAACAGGAAGCGGTAGTTGATCTCACCGGTACCTGGCTCGTTGCGCCCCGGGTTGTCCGCGAGCTGCACATGGTTGATCTCGCCCAGGTGCGATTGCAGGGTGCGGGCCAGATCGCCTTCCATGATTTGCATGTGATAGATGTCGTATTGCAGGAACAGATTGGCGCTGCCGACCTGCTCGCGAATCGACAGGGCTTGCGCCGTGTTGTTCAAGTAGAAGCCTGGGATGTCGCGGGTGTTGATCGCTTCCATCACCAGTTTGATACCCGCCGCTTGCAGCTTGTCGGCCGCGTACTTGAGGTTGGCGACGAAGGTTTTTTCCACGGTGGCATCGTCCACGCCTTGCGGACGGATACCGGCCAGGCAGTTGACCTGGGTGTTGCCCAGCACTTGCGCGTAGGCAATCGCCAGGTCGACACCGGCGCGGAATTCTTCGACCCGATCCGGCAGGCACGCGATACCGCGCTCGCCCTTGGCCCAATCACCGGCGGGCAGGTTGAACAGCACTTGGGTCAGACCGTTGGCCTCCAGTGTTGCCTTGATTTCGGCGGAGCTGAAGTCGTACGGAAACAGATATTCCACACCACTGAAACCGGCCTTGGCGGCGGCGTCGAAACGGGCAAGGAAATCCTGTTCGGTGAACAGCATGGACAGGTTGGCTGCGAAACGCGGCATGGTGGTCTCCCGTAAATCTTGTGAAGTTCCCCTCGTGGGAGCGGGCTTGCTCGCCAAAGCGGTGGATCAGCCAACATCATTGTCGGATGTGGAAATGCTTTCGCGGGCAAGCCCGCTCCCACAGGGAGAGCGGTCAACAGTTAATCAAGCAGCGAAATCGCCGTAGGCGCATCGTTGCCGACCAGCGCCAGGTCTTCGAATTCGTTGACGGCGTTGATCTCGGTACCCATGGAGATGTTGGTCACACGCTCCAGAATGATCTCGACGATCACCGGCACCTTGAACTCTTCGATCATCTGTTCGGCCTTGCGCAGGGCAGGGGCGATTTCCGATGGTTCGAACACACGCAGTGCCTTGCAGCCCAGGCCTTCGGCAACCGCGACATGGTCAACCCCGTAACCGTTGAGTTCCGGCGCGTTGAGGTTATCGAAGGACAACTGCACGCAGTAGTCCATTTCGAACCCGCGCTGTGCCTGACGGATCAGACCCAGGTACGAGTTGTTCACCACGACGTGGATGTACGGCAGTTTGAACTGAGCGCCGACCGCCAGTTCTTCGAACATGCACTGGAAGTCATAGTCCCCCGACAGGGCCACGACTTTGCGGTTCGGATCGGCCTTCACTACGCCCAGCGCTGCCGGAATGGTCCAGCCCAACGGGCCTGCCTGACGGCTGTTGATCCTGTGACGCGGCTTGTAGACGTGCAGGAACTGCGCGCCGGCAATTTGCGACAGACCAATGGTGCTGACATAGCAGGTGTCCTTGCCGAACACCTGGTTCATTTCTTCGTAAACGCGCTGTGGCTTGACCGGCACGTTGTCGAAGTGGGTTTTTCGATGCAGGCTGGCCTTGCGCTGCTGGCAGTCTTGCAGCCACGCACTGCGGTTTTTCAGCTTGCCGGCGGCTTGCCATTCACGCGCCACTTCAATGAACACGGTCAGCGCGGCAGCGGCGTCGGATACGATGCCCAGGTCCGGCGTGAACACACGACCGATCTGCGTGCCTTCGATGTCGACGTGAATGAACTTGCGGCCTTCGGTGTAGACATCGACCGAACCGGTGTGACGGTTGGCCCAACGGTTACCGATGCCCAGTACCACGTCGGATTTCAGCATCGTTGCGTTGCCGTAACGGTGCGAAGTCTGCAGACCAACCATGCCGACCATCAACGGGTGATCGTCCGGGATGGTGCCCCAGCCCATCAGGGTCGGGATCACCGGGATACCGGTCAGCTCGGCGAACTCCACCAGCAGTTCGCTGGCGTCGGCGTTGATGATGCCGCCACCGGCCACCAGCAATGGACGCTCGGCCTGATCGAGCAAGGCCAGCGCTTTCTCGACCTGGATGCGGGTCGCGGTCGGCTTGGCCAGCGGCAGTGGCTGGTAAGCGTCGATGTCAAATTCGATTTCAGCCATCTGCACGTCGAACGGCAGGTCGATCAGCACCGGGCCTGGACGGCCGGAACGCATCTCAAAGAAAGCTTTCTGGAACGCGTAAGGCACCTGGCCCGGCTCCAGCACCGTGGTTGCCCACTTGGTGACGGGCTTGACGATGCTGGTGATGTCGACAGCCTGGAAGTCTTCCTTGTGCATACGGGCGCGGGGTGCCTGGCCTGTGATGCAAAGGATGGGAATCGAGTCGGCCGAGGCGCTGTAGAGCCCGGTAACCATGTCGGTACCGGCCGGGCCGGAAGTGCCGATGCACACGCCGATGTTGCCGGCCTTGGTGCGGGTGTAGCCCTCGGCCATGTGCGAGGCGCCTTCAACGTGGCGAGCGAGGACTTGATCGATGCCACCGACTTTCTGCAGGGCGGAGTTCAGCGGGTTGATCGCAGCGCCCGGGATGCCAAAAGCGGTATCAACCCCTTCACGGCGCATCACCAGAACGGCGGCTTCGATTGCTCTCATTTTGCTCATGGTTTTGTGCCTCTTTACGTTTTGTAATTGTATACAAGTGGCTTTGCGCAGAGTGTATTCACGGCGGACGGCGCAGGTCAATCCATTTTCTCAAGCGACTGTTTCATTCGTCGGAAGCCGGTTCTGCTGTGGCTTTTCGTCGCATGTGGCGCTTTTCGAGAATTATTGTATACAAAAAAATAACTCATTGTGTTCTATTTGTCGTATCGGACTGCGGCACAAAACCGCAGCCCCACGACTTTCCCTATAACAAAATGAGGACGGCACCATGAGCGCTTTAACCTTGAAAGTCGCAGTCAACCTGGTCAATGAAGCCATCAGCGCAGGGCGAGGCATCAATGCCGCGCCGCTGACCATCGCGGTACTCGATACCGGCGGCCATCTGGTCGCCGTGCAACGCGAAGACGGCGCCAGCCTGCTTCGCCCACAAATCGCCATCGGCAAAGCCTGGGGCGCCATCGCACTAGGTAAAGGCTCACGCCTGCTGGCGCTGGACGCGCAACAACGCCCGGCTTTCATTGCGGCGCTAAACAGCATGGGCCAGGGCAGCGTGGTGCCGGCACCGGGTGGCGTGTTGATTCGTGATCAGGCGGGTAACGTGCTGGGCGCGATCGGGATCAGCGGCGATCTGTCGGATATTGATGAGCAGGTGGCGATCAAAGCGGTGGAGGCGCTGGATTTGAAGGCGGATGCGGGGGTGGCGGCTTGATCTTTAGCGTCTGATTAACCGCTATCGCGAGGAGGCTCACTCCTACAGGATTTTGTGTCGTTCACAAGTTTTGTATTCAACATTAAAAAACTGTGGGAGCTGGCTTGCCAGCGATGGCGGCGGGACTGACACATCAAGATAAAAGACTGCCTGACTTGATGGGGCACTGCGGTCTAGCCTTTTGATGAACTCATCATGAAGGGGCAACGGATTGCCTGATCTTCCTGCTTCACATCGTCTGCGAGCCGGCCGCTATGCCGAGCCAAATAGAATCTATCTACTGACAACCAATACACTTGATCGAGAACCGATCTTTACCGATTTCGCATTGGGCAGATTGGTTGTTCATCAGTTTCGCCGGGCACAGGATCTTGGGTTGGCAAAATCATTGGCATGGGTTGTCATGCCTGACCACTTTCATTGGCTCGTTGAACTGGGAAACTGTTCACTTCGCAAATTGATGCGAGAGACCAAGTCCCTGATTGCGCGCGAAGTGAATCTTTCCAGTGGTAAAAACGGGCCGCTTTGGCAGCAGGGGTTTCACGACCGGGCACTTCGAAAGGAAGATGATTTGGTGAAAATGGCGCGCTATGTAGTAGCCAACCCATTGCGAGCGGGCTTGGTGGAAAAACTTGGCGACTATCCGTTGTGGGATGCTATCTGGGTTTGATCTAAGACCGAGTTGCCGCCATCGCTGGCAAGCCAGCTCCCACAGGATTCTGTGTTGAACACAGATATGACGAACGACGTAGAACTTTGTGGGAGCTGGCTTGCCAGCGATAGCCGCGCCGCGGTGTTTCAGTCCGGCTCACACCCTTTGAGCACCAACCGAATAATCGTCTGCGCCGCCGCTTCATAATCCGCCTCGTCCAGCTTGTCCTTGCCGGTGACCGCAGAAATCTGCCAGTCGAAGTCGGCGTAGGTCTGGGTGGCAGCCCAGATGCTGAACATCAGATGGTTGGGGTCGATCGGGGCGATCTGGCCGCGGTCGATCCAGGTCTGGATGCAGTTGATGTTGTGCTTGGCCTGGCCGTTGAGTTGCTCGACCAGGTCGGCGCTCAAATGTGGGGCGCCGTGCATGATTTCGCTGGCGAAGACTTTTGAGGCAAAGGGCAGGTCGCGGGAGATACGGATCTTGGAGCGGATGTAGCCGCTCAACACTTCACTCGGCACGCCGTCCGCGTTGAACGGCGTCGACGCCTGCAGGATCGGCACGATGATGCTTTCCAATACCTCGCGGTAGAGGTTTTCCTTGGACTTGAAGTAGTAGTAAACGTTGGGCTTGGGCAATCCCGCCTTGGCGGCGATGTCGCTGGTTTTGGTCGCGGCGAAGCCTTTGTCGGCAAACTCCTCGCTGGCGGCACGCAGGATCAGTTCTTTGTTGCGCTCGCGGATTGTGCTCATAAACCCGGTGGTTCCTTGCCTGTTCTGGCGGTTGCGCATGGTAGCACCGGCCTCGCGCAGCGCTCAAGAATGCCCCGTGTGGTCTGTGGTCGCGTTATGCTTCGCGCCATTGGTACATAAAAGGAAACAGGATTCATGGCAGGAAGCAGTTTGCTGGTGCTGGTCGACGATATCGCCACCGTTCTGGATGACGTGGCGTTGATGAGCAAAGTGGCCGCCAAGAAGACCGCCGGTGTGCTCGGCGACGACCTGGCGCTGAATGCCCAGCAAGTCTGCGGCGTGCGCGCCGAGCGGGAAATTCCCGTGGTTTGGGCGGTGGCCAAGGGCTCGTTTCTCAACAAACTGATTCTGGTGCCGTCGGCGCTGGCGATCAGCGCTTTCGTGCCGTGGCTGGTGACGCCACTGTTGATGGTCGGTGGTGCGTATCTGTGTTTCGAGGGTTTCGAGAAACTCGCGCACACGTTTGTGCACAGCAAGGTGGAAGACGAAGCAGGGCATGCGCAACTGACTGAGGCTGTGGCGGACACGGCGACCGATCTGGTGGCCTACGAAAAGGACAAGATCAAAGGCGCGATCCGCACCGACTTCATTTTGTCGGCGGAAATCATCGCCATCACCCTGGGCACCGTGGCTGACGCCTCGCTGACTCAGCAAGTGATCGTGATGTCCGGCATTGCGATTGTGATGACCGCGGGCGTTTACGGTCTGGTGGCGGGGATCGTCAAACTTGATGATCTTGGTCTCTGGCTGACCCAGAAGCCTGGGCAGGTTGCCAGGAAAGTCGGCAGTGGCATTCTGAGCGCAGCGCCTTACATGATGAAAACGCTGTCGGTGGTTGGCACGGCGGCGATGTTCCTGGTCGGCGGCGGCATCCTGACTCATGGCGTGCCGGTGGTGCATCACTGGATTGAAGGCGTTGGCGCGGCGGCAAGTGGGGTCGGGTTTGTGGTGCCGATGTTGCTCAACGGCGTGGCGGGGATTATTGCCGGGGCGGTGGTGTTGGCCGTCGTATCCGTCGTCGGCAAGCTCTGGAAAGCCATTAAAGGCTGAGCACATTACCCCTGTGGGAGCGGGCTTGCTCGCGAAGAGGGAGTGCCAGTCACCTGTCCATTGACTGAGACGCCGCCTTCGCGAGCAAGCCCGCTGCCACATTTGCCGGATGTGGCTCCAGTAAAAACGTTACTCGGCAATCTGCAGCTTGCGCGACTCGGTGTACACGTAACGCACCTTTTCGTACTCGAACGGTGAGTTCAGTTGGCCGTAGCGGAAACTGGTCTGGTAGCGCTTGTCGACGGCGCGCAGGGCCCAGATCTCCGGATGGTTGGAGCTGACCTCTGAAACGTTTAAGAAGTTGACCGCCGATTCGGCGCCGTAGTCCACGGCGAGACCTGCGGTGTCACGCAGGTTCGATGGGCCGAGGATCGGCAACACAAAATAGGCGCCTCCCGGTACACCATAGAAACCCAGCGTCTGACCGAAGTCTTCGCTCTGGCGTGGCAGGCCCATGGCGGTCGCCGGGTCCCATAGACCGGCGACGCCGATGGTGGTGTTGAACAACAGGCGCGCAGTCGTTTTCATCGAGCGCTCGCCCTTGAACTGCAACAGGCTGTTGATCAGGTTCGGTACGTCGCCGAGGTTGTTGAAAAAGTTGCTCACACCGGTGCGCACGAAGCTCGGCGTGACGTAGCGATAACCGTCGACCACCGGCAAAAATACCCATTGATCGAAACGGTAGTTGAAGTGGTAAACGCGGCGGTTCCACTCCTCCAACGGGTCATACACGCTCAGCGCGTTGAGCGTGGAACGCTCGAATTCGCGCTGGTCCAGCCCCGGGTTGAATTTGAGTTTGGACAGCGGCTCCTTGAAGCCGTCACTGTCGACCACCACCGGTGCATTGGCTTTGCTGTTATCGGCCTGGGCCACGCCTGCACAGAGGAACGCTGCTATCAGCAGGAGATATTTAGCCACGGAAGAACTCCAGCATGGCGTCGCTGTTGACGCGGTAGTTAATGTTGCCGCAATGGCCGCCCAGTGGATAAACGGTCAGGCGATCACCAAAGGTTTTGCGCAGGAAGCCCAAGTCGCCCGGGCCGAGGATCACATCGTCGGCGTTGTGCATCACGGCGATTTTCGGGCTGTCGTGCAGGTAATCCTTGAGCGCATACAGGCTGACCTGATCAATCAGTTGCAGCAGACTGCCGCCGTCGGTGCGGGCGCGCCACATCGGGATCACCTGTTCGGTCAGGTAACAGTCGAAGTCGCATTGCAGCGCACGCTTGAGGAACGGTGTGAGGCTGGTGCCTTCGGTGATCGGGAATTTCGGCGGGGTGATCAGGCCGCGACGGTTGATCAGGTCCGAAGTGAAGGCAATATCGGCGGCCGAGAAGCGGAACGAGGTACCGATCAGCATCGCCATCTGTTCGTTGGACAGGTGCTGTTTGGATTGCTGGAAGTCGTAGAGCAGGGCGTCGTTGAGGTCGATATAGCCTTTTTGCTGGAAGTAGCGGGTCAACTTGCTCAGCACCAACTCATAGAACGTTGTGCTGTTGTTGATGCCTTTGACTTCGGTCTGTACCAGCCTGTCGAGGTTGGTGATCGAGGTGTAAAGGTTGACCGGCGGATTGAGCAGCAGGACTTTCTTGAAATTGAAGCTGCGGCGGGTTTCGTCCAGATGCGCGACGAACGCCGCATCAAGCGCACCGAGGCTGTAGCCGGTGAGGTAGTAATCGGTGACTGGCAGTTTCGGGTTTTGCGCCCGCACGGCCTGCATCACACGGTACATGTCCTCGGCGTCTTCCTTGGTCACGCCCGGTGTGGCGAAGCGCGACGCGGCGCTGATGAAGTCGAAACTGGTCGGTGAGGACAGCTGCACGACGTGATAGCCGGCCTTGTAATAGAGTTTTTTCAGGTATTCGTTGAGCGTGCTGTCATAACGCGCACCGGTGCCGGCAATCAGGAAGATCAGCGGTGCTGGCTTGTCCTGGGTGGCGATACGGTAAGTAAGTTTTTTTACCGCCCAGAAATTGTCCGGCAGAATGAATGCCCGCTCCGGGCGCAAGGTGACGCTGCGGTCGGACTGATTGATGTCGTCGTCCAGTGGCAGTTCCGGGCGCAAGTCCGGCGGCGTGGTGGCGATGGTCGCCTCGAACGGGTTGGTCAGGGGGTAGCCATAACTGGCGGCGTCGATATCCGCCGCCAGTGCGGACGCACTCAAGATAAGGCCGCTGAACAGCGCGGCGAAGCGCAAGGAACGGAGCATGACTGGATCCCTTAGAGGAAGGTGCCGAATGAGGTTCGCAGGCTATGACCACCGGGGTTGCGCCAAAGTGCCATGCCGCGGCACCAAACAGGCAGAATTCGGAGTAATAGTAGCCGGACGATACACTTTGCACCGCCCGGATGAATAGTTAACTGTTGTTAGCGCTTGCGTATGCCGGGCGGCGGATTAAGCTGGCGGCCGATTTCTGTCGATTGGAGTAATTCATGTCCCGCCGCTTGCCCGTGATGCTGTTGCTCGTTCTGCTGCCGTTATGGCTCGCCGCCAGCTATGGCGCGCGATACGGCTTCATGGAGGATGGCAAATGGGTGGGCATCTGCGTTGATGAGGCCAGTCGCTGGGAGTGCCAGATTCGCTCCAGTCTGGGGCTGATGATTCACTTCAAGGTGTTGGGCTGGGCGGCGTTGGGTGCGGCATTGATCGGGTTCGTGTTGCCGGGTCGGGCAGGCTGGTGGCTGGCGGTGCTGGCGTTGGTGTTCGGGCTGCCGGCGCTGGCGCTGTACAACACAACGTTGGCGGTGTTTGCACTGGTGATTGCCGGGTTGCGCCTGGTCCGGCAATCTCGCGGAATCTGACAATCAGTCATCGCGGGCGAGCTCGCTTCCACAGCGAATTGTGTGCATTCAAGTCCAAATGTGGGAGCGGGCTTGCTCGCGAAGGGGGGCGGCGCAAACGCTGAAGATCAGCGGGTGCGAACCCGCAAGCATCGCCACAATGCCGCCACCATCAACCCGCTGACCAGTGCCCAGCCCAAGGCCTGTTGGTTCTGCAATCCTTCCTCGAACAACTGCGGTGCGATTCCGGCCCCGATGATAAAGGTCAGCAAAGCAATCTCCCGACGCGGCACGCTCACCGGTCGGCACAGGTACACCAGCGCGGGCAGAATGAACGCCGCA
The DNA here is from genome assembly GCF_044743445.1 of Pseudomonas sp. NPDC087615. NCBI lineage: Bacteria > Pseudomonadati > Pseudomonadota > Gammaproteobacteria > Pseudomonadales > Pseudomonadaceae > Pseudomonas > Pseudomonas sp. NPDC087615. Next base: position 60,226 of record NZ_JBIUWM010000034.1, read on the forward strand.
CTGGCAAAGCTGCGATAGCGCGCATCGAACACCATTTCCAGCATCATCACCGCGGCTGCAAACCCCGCCGCGGCCACCAGCCAGCCGGCACGACGCTCCAGCAGATTGAAGGCGCGTTCACGCCAACCCGTGCGAGCGCTCAAGGTTAGCGCCGCATGCGCCAGCACCAACAGATTCAACGCTGTCAGCAACCCGACCCACAGCCATTCACTGGCAAATCGTGTGGTCACCCTTGCCAGATCGCCCCAAGCACCAATCGAGCAAGCGGCGAGGGCGCCCAATAACGGCAGCACCAGTGCCGAGCGTGTCGTGCGGACGCGACCACCAAGCATCAGCGTCCCCAGGAAAATCAAACCACCGACCGCCAGCCACTGCGACCAGTACGGCACATTCGTCACCGGCCCGGCGAGTACACCCTTGTCCTGACGATCGGCATCGAACAATCCCCAGTACCCGCCCACTGCGCCTTCGCTGCCACGTTTCCATGGCTGGTCAAACGCTTCGATCAGGTTGTAATGCCAGCCTTCCTTCTCGGCCATCGCGACAAACCCGCGGATGAACTTGGCTTCATTAACACGGCTGGGCAGGGCGGTCTCGCGCTGGCGGCCCTCACTCGGCCAGCCGGTTTCGCCAATCATCACATCTTTGGGGGCGAATTTATTGCCGAACACCTGACGTACATCCGCCACATGTCGCAGTGCAACGTCGATGCTCGAGGGTTCGTCCTCCCAGTACGGCAGCAGGTGAATGGTCAGGAAATCCACCTCTGGCGCGATTTCCGGATGCTTGAGCCAGAACTCCCAGACATCGGCATAAGTGACCGGTTGTTTGACCTGACGTTTGACTTTTTTGATCAACTTGGCCAGTTGCGCACCAGTGACTTCTTTACGCAGCAACGCTTCGTTGCCGACGATCACCGCGCTGACCACGTCCGGGTTGGCGTTGGCGGAAGCAATCAGCAGGTCGACTTCCTTCTCGGTGTCCACCGGATTGCTGTTGACCCAGGCGCCGATCATCAATTTCAGGCCATGTTTGCGCGCCAGGTCCGGGAGTGCCTCGAGCCCTGTCATGGAATAGGTGCGGATGCATTGAAACCGCGTCGCCAGCAGCGCAAGGTCGGCGTCCATGCGCTCCGGGCGCAGCTTGAACGGCACGTCGAACGGCGACTGGTCTTTGTCGAACGGGGTGTAGGACGCGCATTGCAGCTTGTGCGTCGGGGTGGCGGCATCCGGCAGGATCACCGATTTACCGAGGCCGTACCAGAAGCCGCACAGTGCAAACAGCCCCAGCAGGCAGGCGAAAAGATAGGGGAGAAAAGGAAAACGGGACGTCGCGGACATGGTCGGGCCGTGTGGCTGCAAAGCGACGCATGTTACCTGCATTTATAGGGGGGTGGTGGCGCCCTTGGTTTTGACATGCAAAGTTCGGGCGGATTGTCTGGTGTCATTTATAGAGAGAAGGTTAATGGCCTTCTGATGTCGTTTCTCGTTGCCTTGAGGTCGCTGACAGAGCAGGTCGTCGAAGGCGTGGGGTTGATGATCAAAAGCGTCAGTGCTCCGCTGATGTTCGAACGAGTTTGCGGTCAGGCGTGATGGGGGCGCTGTGCACCATAACAATACGTTGACGATGCCCGGCATCCGTCGGGCGCAGCATTTCGGGGAAGTAACGATGAAGATGCGACGACTTTTAGGCGCAGGTGCCGCTCTGGTGCTTGCGATGAGTTCCACATTTGCCAGTGCTGAAAAACAGACCCTGAACATCGGTTACGTTGACGGCTGGTCCGACAGCGTCGCGACCACTCATGTAGCCGCCGAAGTGATCAAGCAGAAACTCGGCTACGACGTAAAACTGCAAGCCGTCGCCACCGGGATCATGTGGCAGGGCGTTGCCACCGGCAAACTCGACGCCATGCTCTCGGCTTGGCTGCCGGTGACCCACGGCGAATACTGGGCAAAAAACAAGGATCTGGTCGTCGATTACGGCCCGAACTTCAAGGATGCGAAAATCGGCCTGATCGTGCCGGAGTATGTGAAAGCCAAGTCGATCGAAGATTTGAAAACCGATGACAGCTTCAAAAATCGTATCGTCGGCATCGACGCCGGTTCAGGCGTGATGCTCAAGACCGATCAGGCCATCAAGGATTACGGCCTGGACCAATACAGTCTCAAAGCCAGTTCCGGCGCCGGCATGATCGCCGAGCTGACCCGTGCCGAGAAGAAAAAAGAATCCATCGCCGTCACCGGTTGGGTCCCGCACTGGATGTTCGCCAAGTGGAAACTGCGCTTCCTCGATGACCCGAAAGGCGTATATGGCGCAGCTGAAACCGTGAACAGCATCGGCAGCAAAGAGCTGGATGCCAAGGCGCCGGAAGTGGTCAAGTTCCTGAAGAACTTCCAGTGGGCGTCGAAAGACGAAATCGGCGAGGTCATGCTGGCGATTCAGGATGGCGCCAAGCCTGAAGCTGCCGCCAAGGATTGGGTGGCCAAACACCCGGATCGCGTTGCTGAATGGACTAAATAAATACTTCACCGTCTAACCCTGTGGGAGCGGGCTTGCTCCCACAGTTATTTTGTGTGTACCGGAAATTGGCAAATACGTCATGGCGTTCTACTACTAAGGTCGTCTGGAACCTGGCTCGCAGCCGCATACAGTGAGTATTGTTCCAACAATAATCTGTGCTGCGAGGATAAAAACAATGAACGACAGCATTTACCTCTCGATTCAAAACAGTCCCCGATTCAAGGAGCTGGTGCAGAAAAGGGAAAAGTTCGCCTGGATACTCTCGGCGATCATGCTCGGGCTTTACTCCGGATTCATTCTTCTGATCGCCTATGCGCCGCAAGTGCTCGGGGCGAAACTCAGTCCTGAATCTTCGATTACCTGGGGCATCCCGATTGGTGTCGGCCTGATTGTCTCGGCCTTCATCCTGACCGCTATCTACGTGCGCCGCGCCAATGGCGAGTTTGACGACCTGAACAATGCGATTCTCAAGGAGGCTCAGCAATGATCCGGCGTTTACTGGCTCTTCTGAGCATCGCAGCGTTCGCTCCGGCAGTCTGGGCCGCTGAAGCCCTGACCGGCGAAGTCCACAAACAACCGCTCAACGTTTCTGCAATCGCCATGTTCGTGGTGTTCGTCGGCGCGACTTTGTGCATCACCTACTGGGCGTCCAAGCGCAATAATTCGGCGGCTGACTACTACGCGGCGGGCGGCAAGATCACTGGTTTCCAGAACGGTCTGGCAATTGCCGGTGACTACATGTCGGCCGCGTCCTTCCTGGGGATTTCCGCGCTGGTGTTCTCGTCCGGCTACGACGGGTTGATCTACTCGATCGGCTTTCTGGTGGGCTGGCCGATCATTCTGTTCCTGATCGCCGAGCGTCTGCGTAACCTGGGTAAGTACACCTTTGCCGATGTGGCGTCCTATCGCCTCGGGCAAACCCAGATTCGCACCCTGTCTGCCTGTGGTTCGCTGGTGGTGGTGGCGTTCTACCTGATCGCGCAAATGGTCGGTGCCGGCAAGCTGATCCAGCTGCTGTTCGGTCTCGATTACTACGTTGCGGTGATTCTGGTCGGTATCCTGATGTGCATGTATGTGCTGTTCGGCGGCATGCTGGCGACCACTTGGGTGCAGATCATCAAGGCTGTGCTGTTGCTGTCCGGTGCTACTTTCATGGCGCTGATGGTCATGAAGCACGTCAACTTCGACTTCAACATGCTGTTCTCCGAGGCAATCAAGGTTCACCCCAAAGGTGAAGCGATCATGAGCCCTGGCGGCCTGGTGAAAGATCCGGTCTCGGCGTTCTCTCTCGCTTTGGCGCTGATGTTTGGTACCGCAGGCCTGCCGCACATTCTGATGCGTTTCTTCACCGTGAGTGACGCCAAGGAAGCGCGTAAGAGCGTGCTGTATGCGACCGGTTTCATTGGTTACTTCTACATCCTGACCTTCATCATCGGCTTCGGCGCGATTCTGCTGGTCAGCACCAACCCAGCTTTCAAAGATGCGGCGGGCGCTTTGCTCGGCGGCAACAACATGGCGGCGGTGCACCTGGCTAACGCGGTGGGCGGCAGTGTTTTCCTTGGCTTCATCTCGGCAGTAGCGTTTGCGACCATTCTGGCGGTTGTGGCGGGTCTGACCCTGGCCGGCGCTTCGGCGGTGTCGCATGACCTGTATGCCAGCGTGATCAAGAAGGGCAAGGCTAACGACAAGGACGAGATCCGCGTTTCGAAGATCACCACCATCGCACTGGGTATTCTGGCCATCGGCCTGGGCATCTTGTTCGAAAGCCAGAACATCGCGTTCATGGTTGGCTTGGCGTTCTCCATCGCGGCGAGCTGCAACTTCCCGGTCCTGCTGCTTTCGATGTACTGGAAGAAGCTGACCACTCGCGGCGCGATGATCGGCGGCTGGCTGGGGCTGTTGAGTGCGGTAGGCCTGATGGTGCTTGGTCCGACCATTTGGGTGCAAATCCTGCATCACGAGAAGGCGATCTTCCCGTACGAGTACCCGGCGCTGTTCTCGATGGTCATTGCTTTCGTCGGTATCTGGTTCTTCTCGATCACCGACAAGTCGGCTGCGGCGGATAACGAGCGGGCGCTGTTCTTCCCGCAGTTTGTGCGTTCGCAGACGGGGTTGGGGGCGAGTGGGGCGGTTTCGCACTGATCGCTTGATGGTTGTATAGGTTGTGCTGAATGCCCCGGTTGAGAGATCGGGGCATTTTTTGTGGGCGTGTTGTTTGTTGATGGTGTGTTTATATCCGTTACCGCGGCAACGGATATGCCCCCCAAACCCCAGACAGACAAAAACGGCCTCTATATAAGAGGCCGTTCCCGGTGCAACTTCAAGACGTTATCGCAAGACAAGTCTTATTTTCGGTCTTCCAGCTTGGTGATGTCACGCGACTCGTAGCCGGTGTACAACTGGCGCGGACGGCCAATCTTGTACGGGCTGGAGAGCATTTCTTTCCAGTGGGAGATCCAGCCGACAGTCCGCGCCAAAGCGAAGATCACGGTGAACATGCTGGTCGGAATGCCGATCGCCTTGAGGATGATCCCCGAGTAGAAGTCGACGTTCGGGTACAGAGAGCGTTCGATGAAGTACGGATCGGTCAGGGCGATCTCTTCCAGGCGCATGGCCAGTTCGAGTTGCGGATCGTTGGTGATGCCCAGTTCTTTCAGCACTTCGTCGCAGGTCTGCTTCATGACTGTTGCGCGTGGGTCGCGGTTTTTGTAAACCCGGTGACCGAAGCCCATCAGTTTGAACGGGTCGTTCTTGTCCTTGGCCTTGGCGATAAATTTGTCGATGTTGGAAACATCGCCAATCTCGTCAAGCATGGTCAGAACGGCTTCGTTCGCACCGCCGTGAGCAGGGCCCCACAGTGCGGCGATACCGGCGGCGATACAGGCGAACGGGTTGGCACCCGAAGAGCCTGCCAGGCGTACGGTGGAAGTCGATGCGTTCTGCTCGTGGTCGGCATGGAGGATGAAGATCTTGTCCATGGCGTTGGCGAGTACCGGGCTGATCGGTTTGATCTCGCACGGGGTGTTGAACATCATGTGCAGGAAGTTTTCCGCGTACGTCAGGTCGTTGCGCGGGTACATCATGGGCTGGCCCATGGAGTACTTGTAAACCATCGCTGCCAGGGTCGGCATTTTCGCAACCAGACGGATCGCGGAAATTTCGCGATGCTGCGGGTTATTGATGTCCAGGGAGTCGTGGTAGAAGGCCGAGAGGGCGCCAACTACACCGCACATGACGGCCATCGGGTGGGCGTCGCGACGGAAGCCGTTGAAGAAGGTTTTCAGCTGCTCGTGAACCATGGTGTGGTTTTTCACGGTGCTGACGAACTGGGCTTTCTGTTCTGTCGTCGGCAGTTCGCCATTGAGCAGCAGATAGCAGGTTTCGAGGTAGTCTGACTTTGCAGCCAGCTGTTCGATCGGGTAGCCGCGGTGCAACAGAATGCCGTTGTCGCCGTCGATATAGGTAATCTTCGATTCGCACGAGGCGGTCGACATGAAACCCGGGTCGAAAGTGAAGCGGCCCGTGGCCGTCAGGCCCCGAACATCAATAACATCGGGACCAACGGTGCCGGTTAAAATGGGCAGCTCGACGGGGGCTGCGCCCTCGATGATCAACTGCGCTTTTTTGTCAGCCATGTGGCCTCCTATTTATGCTTGAACCATCAGACAGACCCCCCACGCAGGGCCCGCACCACTATAGTGAGATAAATTTGAATGTCAATTTGCCTAAAGTCTTGCTCCAGAAGGCTTTAAGCGCACTTTTTCCTCGAAATTGACTGCCGTTTACGCCTTTTATGCGACTTGTGCAATCAGCTATTGGGGGTAGGTGATTGCGTTGTCATTAGTAGCCTAACTGTCTATACTCGGCCACCGACCGCCAAGGGCTTTTGGGCCTGCTTTATTGGGGGTCGCATCCCTGGGTGGTGGTTACCTGACCAGTGCACTCCCCAACAACTTTGCCCTGATTGTTAGGGGCTCTTCAGTGTGAAAAAAAAGCCGTGAAAAGCCAACGACCTGTAAACCTAGACCTAAGGACCATCAAACTCCCCATCACCGGCGTTACGTCGTTTCTTCACCGTGTTTCCGGCATCATTCTCTTCCTGGGCCTCGGCTTCATGCTTTATGCATTGGGCAAATCCCTGGGTTCCGAGGAAGGTTTCGCCGAGGTGAAGGCATGCTTGACCAGCCCGCTGGCCAAGTTCGTAGCATGGGGTCTGCTCTCCGCTCTTCTGTATCACCTGGTAGCCGGTGTGCGCCACTTGATTATGGATATGGGCATCGGTGAGACGCTGGAAGGCGGCCGCCTGGGCTCGAAAATTATCATCGCGGTTTCCGTGGTGTTGATCGTTCTGGCAGGAGTTTGGATATGGTAACCAGCGTTACGAACCTTTCGCGTTCGGGCCTCTATGACTGGATGGCGCAACGTGTGTCTGCGGTTGTTCTCGCGGCTTATTTCATTTTCCTGATCGGCTATCTCGCAGTGAACCCGGGCATTGGCTTCGACCAATGGCACGGCCTGTTCAGCCACAACGGGATGCGTATCTTCAGTCTGCTGGCACTGGTGGCTCTGGGCGCTCACGCCTGGGTCGGCATGTGGACCATCGCGACCGACTACCTGACGCCGATGGCGCTCGGCAAGTCCGCGACTGCAGTACGTTTCCTTTTCCAGGCAGTATGCGGCGTTGCAATGTTCGCCTACTTCGTCTGGGGTGTGCAGATTCTCTGGGGTATCTGATTCATGGCTAACATTCCAACGATTTCTTTCGACGCTATCATTATTGGTGGTGGCGGTGCCGGCATGCGCGCTGCGCTGCAACTGGCGCAGGGTGGTCACAAGACTGCCGTGATCACCAAGGTTTTCCCGACCCGTTCGCACACTGTATCCGCCCAGGGCGGCATCACCTGCGCGATCGCGTCCGCCGACCCGAACGATGACTGGCGCTGGCACATGTACGATACCGTCAAGGGCTCCGACTACATCGGTGACCAGGACGCTATCGAATACATGTGTCAGGAAGGCCCGGCCGCGGTTTTCGAGCTGGACCACATGGGTCTGCCGTTCTCGCGTACTGAACAAGGCCGTATCTATCAGCGTCCGTTCGGCGGTCAGTCCAAGGACTACGGTAAGGGCGGTCAGGCTGCACGCACTTGCGCAGCCTCCGACCGTACTGGCCACGCGCTGCTGCACACCCTTTATCAGGGCAACCTGAAAGCCGGTACCACGTTCCTGAACGAGTACTACGCTGTCGATCTGGTGAAAAACCAGGAAGGCGATTTCGTCGGTGTGATCGCAATCTGCATCGAAACTGGCGAAACCTCCTACATTCGCGCCAAAGCCACCGTGTTGGCGACCGGCGGTGCAGGCCGTATCTACGCTTCCACCACCAACGCCCTGATCAACACCGGTGACGGCGTCGGCATGGCTCTGCGTGCTGGTGTACCGGTACAAGACATCGAAATGTGGCAGTTCCACCCGACCGGGATCGCCGGCGCCGGTGTACTGGTTACAGAAGGTTGCCGTGGTGAAGGTGGTTACCTGATCAACAAGCACGGCGAGCGTTTCATGGAGCGTTATGCTCCGAACGCCAAAGACCTTGCCGGTCGTGACGTGGTTGCTCGCTCGATGGTTAAAGAAATCATCGCCGGCAACGGTTGCGGTCCGAATGGCGACCACGTGATGCTCAAACTCGACCACTTGGGCGAGGAAGTGCTGCACAGCCGTCTGCCAGGCATTTGCGAGCTGTCGAAGACTTTCGCGCACGTTGATCCGGTTGTTGCTCCAGTTCCGGTTGTGCCAACTTGCCACTATATGATGGGCGGCGTTCCTACCAACATTCATGGCCAGGCGATCACCCAGAACGACGAAGGCGTGGATCAGGTCATTCCTGGTCTGTTCGCGGTCGGTGAAGTGGCTTGTGTATCGGTTCATGGTGCCAACCGTCTGGGCGGCAACTCGCTGCTCGATCTGGTGGTATTCGGTCGCGCTGCCGGCCTGCACCTCGAGAAGGCGCTGACCGATGGCATCGAATACGACGACGCTACCGAAGCCGATATCGAAGCGGCCCTGTCGCGCCTGAACTCACTGAACAGCCGTACTGATGGCGAAGACGTGGCAACCCTGCGTCGCGAGCTGCAAAGCTGCATGCAGAACTACTTCGGTGTATTCCGTACTGGCGAATACATGCAGAAAGGTATTGCTCAACTGGCCGACCTGCGTAAGCGTATTGCTAACGTGAAGATCAACGATAAGTCGCAGGCGTTCAACACTGCGCGTATCGAAGCGCTGGAACTGCAAAACCTGCTGGAAGTGGCTGAAGCAACTGCCATCGCTGCCGAAGTTCGTAAAGAGTCCCGCGGTGCGCACGCCCGTGAAGACTTCGAAGATCGTGACGACGAAAACTGGCTGTGCCACACCCTGTACTTCCCGGGTGACAAGCGCGTCACCAAGCGTGCCGTTAACTTCTCGCCGAAGACTGTTCCGACTTTCGAACCTAAAGTCCGGACTTATTAAGGGTGACCGCCATGTTGCAAGTCAGTGTTTATCGCTACAACCCTGATCAGGACGCCGCGCCGTTCATGCAGGAATTCCAGGTCGATACCGGTGGTAAAGACCTGATGGTGCTGGACGTGCTGGCCCTGATCAAAGAGCAGGACGAGGGTTTCTCCTATCGTCGCTCCTGCCGTGAAGGCGTCTGTGGCTCCGACGGCATGAACATCAACGGCAAAAACGGTCTGGCGTGCATCACGCCGCTGTCCGCCGTTGTGAAGGGTAACAAGTTGATTGTTCGTCCGTTGCCAGGTTTACCGGTTATCCGTGACTTGGTCGTCGATATGAGCATCTTCTACAAGCAATACGAGAAGGTGAAGCCTTACCTGCAGAACGACACGCCGGCTCCGGCCATCGAGCGTCTGCAGTCGCCAGAAGAGCGTGAAAAGCTTGACGGTCTGTACGAGTGCATCCTGTGCGCTTGCTGCTCGACCTCTTGCCCGTCCTTCTGGTGGAACCCGGACAAGTTCCTGGGTCCTGCTGCTCTGCTGCAAGCCTACCGCTTCCTGGCAGACAGCCGTGACACCAAGACCAGCGAGCGTCTGGCTTCGCTCGATGACCCGTTCAGCGTATTCCGCTGCCGGGGCATCATGAACTGCGTCAACGTATGTCCCAAAGGCCTGAACCCGACTAAGGCCATCGGTCACATCCGTAACATGCTGCTTTCTAGCGGCGTGTGATTCAGCTGCTGTAACCGCTGCACCGTAGAGGCTGTGGCGCGGGCTTCAACCCGCGTCATGGCTATAACCAGAGCAGCAGCCATAAGCTGCGGCTCTTATTTTGAAGAAATGAGACAAGCAGGGGCATCCGGGCTGGTACCCGGACTATCAGCGTGATCCTAAGTGGCTTGTTTTGGTCGCTGCATTCGGACTTCTGCAAGTTTGCTCGGTATTGACGCCGATGGTGTTCCCCTAACCGAGGGTGACCAAGCATGCAAGAAAGCGTGATGCAGCGCATG
>NZ_JBIUWM010000035.1:0-67428 GCF_044743445.1 Pseudomonas sp. NPDC087615
GGGTCCCCGTCGGCCAGTGGCCGAGTGTGCTCCAAGGGTTTTGTCGTAGAAAGTTGCGCACTACTACCGCGAAAATAGTGGGCCGGATTATGCCAGAAAAGCCCAAAAAGAGTAGGGTCCTCCCGTCGTAACGGCGAAATTCCGTCGTTGAGCAGTGAATTTACCTGCGCTGAACCGTTTTAGTGCCGGGTATCTGACGGCGTGTCGACGCCCGCACCAGCGAACAATTGAGCGATGTCGGCCGCATCGAACAAGTAGCGTTCGTTGCAGAACTGGCAATCGATCTCGACGTTGCCGCCCTGTTCGGCAACCAGCGCCTGCGCATCTTCCAGACCCAGACTGACCAGCGCATTGCCCGAGCGTTCACGCGAGCAGCTGCAACGGAAACGCAGCTTCTGCACGTCGAACAGGCGCACTTGCTCTTCATGGTAGAGACGATGAAGCACGGTTTCGTTGTCCAGGCTCAACAATTCATCGGCGGTCAGCGTGCTGGCCAGCGCGGTGATGTGCTGCCAACTGGCCGCGCGGTCTTCTTCGTCTTTCAGACGGTCGGCCGGCAGTTGCTGCAGCAGCAGACCACGGGCGCGGCGGCCGTCGGCGAACAATTTGAAGCGGGTGCCGACCTGTTGCGACATGACGAAATAATTGGTGAAGCAATCGGACAGGGTTTCGCCGTCGAGATCGACGATGCCCTGATAGCGCTGGCCAACCGTCGGGTCGACAGTCAGGGCCAGCACACCCTTTGGCATGAGGTCGCTGAGGGTCGCATCGGCGGCAATCTGATCGGCGTGGTAGCGCGCCAGTCCTCGGATCTCGCGCTCGCTGGAGCATTCGATCATCAGCATCGGGATCGGGCCTTCGGAACGCGCTTGCAGAATCAGCAAACCGTCGAACTTCAGGGTGCCCACCAGTAAAGAGGCCGCCGCCATCAATTCGCCCAGCAATTGCGCGACCGGCTCGGGGTATGGGTGTTTGGCGAGGACTTCGGCGTAACTGCGCTCAAGCGCCACCAGTTCGCCGCGGGTGTCGCTGTCATCGAAGATGAAGCGTTGGGTGAAATCGGTATCCGTTAGATCGGTCATAGGTCTGGGTATCTGAAAGTGATGACAAAATGATTACAAAGAATGAAAATTTGCGCTTCTTGGCACCCATTTTGGTGCCGACTGCTAAGCCATGGGAGGCATTTTATGAACAATCCGGGTTTGTTCCAATCAAGGTGGAACCTCGGCCGGCTGGTTCTGTGCAACGCGGTGCCGTTAGCGCTACTGGCTTTCTGGTTATGGCCTACGGGTAACTCGTTGTGTGTGATTTTCGACGAGTGGCTGTTCCGCTCGCTCAATGCACCACTGGCCAGCAACCCCATATGGCTCCACATCTGGGCAATTGCAAGTATGCGTCCGTTCGACATCGTCGTCGGGCTGATTCTGCTGATGCTGCTGATCAAGGGCGACTGGGTGTTCAAGGCGATTGATGTACGCCGTGCTTTTTTCGGTTTTTTATCGATCCTGCTGTTGATGGTGGTGATCCGCACGCTGTTTTCCAAGTTCGCCGATTTCATGGACTGGCAGCACAGCAGTCCGTCGATGGTGCTTGAAGGCGCGGTGCACCTCAGCGATTACTTCCCGCATCTGGAAAAGACCTGGGAGCTGAAAGATCGCTCGAGCCAGAGCTTCCCGGGTGACCATGCTTCGGTGTTGCTGATCTGGGCGTTGTTCATGGGGGTGTTCAGCCGCACGATCGGCCAGTTCCTGACGATCTGGGGCCTGGCGGTGCTGTTCATGTTGCCGCGGCTGGTGGCCGGGGCGCATTGGGGTCAGGACGATTACATCGGCGGCGTGTTGCTGGCGGTGTTGGCGTTGGGCTGGGGCTACTACACGCCATTTGCGTATCACGCCGCGAATTTCTGGCTGAAAGTGACGGCGCCGATCTTCAGTTTGCTGGGCAAGCTGCCGTTGGTTTCGCGGATGAGTGTGATGCGTAGCGCCTGATATCGCGGCGTCCATGGCGAGTGCTGCGCACTCGATTCGCGAGCAAGCTCGCTCCCACAGGGATCTTCAGTGAACATTCATTTGTGAACACCAGATATACCTGTGGGAGCGTGGCTTGCCCGCGATGACGCCAGCACTGGCAACACCAAGCTTCGGCTCTAATCGTCGTTGCTATTACCCCGAAACTTGAACAGATCCCGCCGCTGTTTCTTGCTCGGCTTGCCGTCGGTACTCACACCCAGCGCACCGGCCTTGCGCATCGCCGCAGCCGCTTCGCGCTTGGCGATACTCGCCTCGGTCTCCGCATACAGCGTTTGCGCTTCGGGCGCGCCACGACGCACGACAGACAGAGCCTCGACCCTCACTATGCGCACTTCAAAACCAGTGCGAATCTCAAATTCGTCGCCAATGCGTGGCTCTTTGCCAGGCTTGCAGCGCTCGCCTCGACAATGCACCTTGCCACTCTCGATCGCTGCTTTGGCCAAGGCACGGGTTTTGTAAAAACGCGCGGCCCATAGCCACTTATCGAGACGGACCTTGTCGTCCTCTTCGTTTTTTTGTGCCATGGAATGTCCTCATTCTGAAATATTGGTGAACTGTACTACCGTTTCTGTCGTGCCATGAATGACCCCATCCCGGATTACAATGCGCACATTCCGGCGCCTGCTTCAGACGCTGGTAATCCGGGCTGTAGATATCTGTCGCCTTTTAACCATTATTCTGCGTGAATACCGCAAATCCGGCCTATGCGGGCTGAGCGGTTGTCACGGTTGAGCATTTTTTTGAAGACATTTGACCATTTGACCGTTGTCGGTCTGCGCGAGTGGGTGGCGCTCCCTGATTTGGGAGTCGCGGGCCTGCGGGCAAAAATCGACACCGGTGCCAGCACCTCCAGCCTGCACGCCACTGACATCGAGCCGTTCGAACGCGACGGCGCGAAGTGGGTGCGCTTCACTGCGCACCTGGGCACGGTAGTGCAGTTGCGTCACCGGCGTTGCGAAGCGCCTTTGGTTGCGCGCAAAACCATTAAAAGCTCCAACGGTCAGGCTCAGGTGCGCTATGTGATCAGCACCACCCTGGCCCTCGGTGATCGGGTCTGGTCGGTCGAGTTCACCCTCGCTTGCCGCAAGTCCATGCGTTATCGCCTGCTGCTCGGCTCCAAAGCCCTGATTGACGGCCAACTGGTGGTCAATCCGGGCATCAAATATGTACAAGACAAGCCGGTGTTCCCGGTATCTACCTCCTCCACAGGTGTTGCATGAAGATCGCTGTGCTGTCGCGGAACCCGCGTCTGTATTCCACCCGTCGCCTGGTCGAAGCCGGCACCGAGCGCGGGCATGAAATGGTGGTGATCGACACCTTGCGCGCCTATATGAACATCGCCAGCCACAAGCCGCAGATCCACTATCGCGGCAAACCGCTGGAAGGTTTCGATGCGGTGATTCCACGGATCGGCGCATCGGTAACGTTCTATGGCTGCGCGGTGTTGCGCCAGTTCGAAATGATGGGCGTGTTCCCGCTCAATGAATCGGTGGCCATTGCCCGTTCGCGGGACAAATTGCGCTCGCTGCAACTGCTATCGCGTCGGGGCATCGGCTTGCCGGTGACCGGATTCGCTCACTCACCGGATGACATTCCGGACCTGATCGACATGGTCGACGGTGCTCCGCTGGTGATCAAAGTGCTGGAAGGCACTCAGGGCATTGGTGTGGTGCTGTGTGAAACCGCGACGGCGGCGGAGTCGGTGATCGAAGCGTTCATGGGCCTGAAGCAGAACATCATGGTCCAGGAATACATCAAGGAGGCTGGCGGTGCGGACATTCGCTGTTTCGTGGTCGGCGACAAGGTGATCGCGGCCATGAAACGCCAGGCCAAACCGGGCGAGTTCCGCTCCAACCTGCATCGTGGCGGCAGCGCCAGCCTGATCAAGATCACCCCGGAAGAACGCATGACAGCGCTTCGGGCGGCCAAGGTCATGGGCCTGGCGGTGGCGGGGGTGGATATCCTGCGTTCCAATCACGGGCCGCTGGTGATGGAAGTGAACTCGTCGCCGGGGCTTGAAGGGATCGAGACCACCACCGGGAAGAATGTGGCGGGGATCATCATTGAGCATCTTGAGAAGAATGGCGGGCCGAATATGACCCGAACCAAAGGCAAGGGCTAAACCCGGAAATATGTGGCGGCTGAGAGGCCGCCTTCGCGAGCAAGCCCGCTCCCACCATGTCCGTGTCGTACACAAATTATGTGAACATCGCGGCCCCTGTGGGAGCTGGCTTGCCCGCGAAGGGGCCATCAGCCTCACCCTAGATGTCAGTGTTTAAACAGCATCCCGAGGCAACATCAACCCCAACGGCAACCTTACCCGCGCCTCCAGTCCACCCCCAGACCGATTACGCAATTCCACATTGCCGCCATGCATCGAAGCGATCCGCTTCACGATCGCCAATCCCAACCCGGTGCCTTTGCCGCCACGAGCGCGGTCACCACGGGTGAACGGGTTGAAGATCGCCTCAAGCTCCGAAGGATCGATCCCCGCCCCACGGTCCATCACACTCAGCACCACATACGGGGCACTGGTGTCGCCAGACACATACGCGGCGACTTCAACGCCGCTGCCGGCATGATTCAAGGCGTTGCCAATCAGGTTGTTCAACAAGCGTTTCATTGAAACCCGGCGCAGCGGAAACGGCTGGATCGGTTCCAGACGCAGCCGAACCTTCTCTTCACTCTGGTTGTACGGCGCCACGACTTCACGTACCAGATCGCTGAGATCCACCTCCTCCACAGACTCGTCCCGACCATCGCGAATGAACGCCAGGAACTGGTCGAGAATCGCGTCCATGTCCTCGATGTCGCGCACCATGTCGTCGGTCAGGTCGTTACGGTCGCCCATCAATTCAAGCGACAGCCGCAACCGGGTCAACGGCGTGCGCAAATCGTGGGAAACCCCAGCCAGCATCAACTCGCGCTCACGTCCGGCCTGTTCGACGTCCTCGGCCATCTGGTTGAAGGCGCGATAGACCTCGGTCATCTCGCTTGGCGTGTCGCTGATCGGCAGGCGCACGCTGCGGCCCTGACCGAGTTGCCGGGCGGCATACACCAGTCGCTTCAAGGGTTGGTTGAGCTGGCTGACGAAAATCCATGCCGACGCGGTCGACAGCAAACCAATGGCGAGGAACCAGCCGAGGACGTTCCAGATTTTCTGGCCACGCAATGGATGCGGGTACAGTGGGACTTTCAGCCAGCCATCGCCCAGGCTCGGAGCACGGACCCAGAGCGCCGGCGGTGAGTGCATGCGTAATCGCACCTCCGTGTCGGGGCCCAGCTCGGTCTGCATCTGCCGCTGATAAATTTCGCTATAAGGCCAATGTTGTTCGCCTTCCGGCACACCCGCCCCGACCACCCTGATCAGGGGCACCTTATCGGCGATCTTCGCGCGGTTTTCTTCGTCTGCGGCCCAATAGGCGCGCAGCGTCAGAGCGACGCCGTGGCTGTATTGGCGATCCACCAGCACGTCCTCGTTCATCAACAGATAAACCAGGGTCAGCGCCTTGGAAAACAGCACGACAATAAGCACCAGCCAGAGGGTGCGGGAGAAAAAACTTTGGGGAAACCAGACGGGGGTTTTCATCTTTAACCGCTACACACTTGCAGGAGCGAGCAATGCTCGCATATTGCGGATTGCGAGTCTGTGAGATTGGTCATTCGACTCGCCCCCGACAGACTCGCTCCTACAAATCACCGATCACTTGGTGGCGGTGCCATCCGGTACAAACACATAGCCCACGCCCCAGACAGTCTGGATGTAGCGCGGTTTGGACGCATCGGGCTCGATCATCCGGCGCAGACGGGAAATCTGCACATCGATGGAACGCTCGAGGGCATCCCACTCGCGGCCACGGGCCAGGTTCATCAGTTTGTCGCGGGTCAGTGGCTGACGCGCGTTCATGACGAGGGCCTTGAGTACCGCAAACTCACCGGTGGTGAGCATGTGTACTTCGTCGCCGCGCTTCAGTTCGCGAGTGGCAAGCGACAACACGTAATCACCGAAGGTGACGTTTTCGTCTTCGCTGCCCGGTGCGCCCGGTACCGGTGCGGCCTGACGGCGCAGCACTGCTTTGACCCGGGCCATCAGCTCGTCCGGGTTGAACGGCTTGGCCAAATAGTCGTCGGCACCCAGTTCCAGGCCCTTGATGCGGCTCATCTCATCGCCCTTGGCGGTGAGCATGATGATCGGAATCTGGTTGTTTGCCGCCCGTAGACGGCGGCAGGCGGTCAGACCGTCTTCGCCAGGCAGCATCAGGTCGAGGACGACCAGATTGAAAACTTCACGCGAGAGCAGACGATCCATCTGCTCGGTGTTCGGTACGGTACGGGCACGATAGCCCTTGCTGACGAAAAAGCGTTCCAGCAGGCTACTCAGCCCTGGATCGTCGTCAACGATAAGAATTTTTTCGCCTTCAGCAGGTTGTGCAGTGCTGCTCATTGGATGCTCCTTTTAGCTCGGCGCGCATTATGGCGTAGCTGCCGTTATACGCACCGTGTGCATTGTTAGCAGATTTTTCCTTCACTGCCAGAAAACCGGGGTTTATGCCTACAGACTGCAACGCCCCCGAATGACAGAACGCTGGTTATAATGCGCGGCGTTTTGTGCCAGGCAACGTCTGAATCGTTACCGGAGTTGGCCGGGCTTTTTTCCCGGTGGCCGCAGTAATTGTTCGATTTCACGGGTCAATGGGGTGCCTTTTGACCCAGGCAGCGGCAATCCTCTAGCCGTTCAACCAGACTCCGGGCCTTTATTTCCGTGCCTGCGAGCCTGCTTTCACACTATGTCAGGTGGTTTTATGGACAGCATCAACAGCCGCATCGCCGAGGAACTCGGTGTACGCCCACAACAGGTCGAAGCGGCCGTCGCGCTACTCGATGAAGGCTCTACCGTTCCCTTCATCGCCCGTTACCGGAAAGAAGTGACCGGCAGCCTTGATGACACGCAGTTGCGTCATCTGGAAGAGCGTTTGCGCTACCTGCGAGAACTCGACGAACGGCGCATCAGCATCCTCGCCAGCATCGAGGAGCAAGGCAAACTCACCCCTGCCCTTGAACGCGATATCAAACTCGCCGACACCAAGACCCGCCTCGAAGACTTGTACCTGCCGTACAAGCAAAAGCGCCGCACCAAGGGCCAGATTGCCCTGGAAGCCGGCCTTGGCGACTTGGCTGACGGGCTGTTCAACGACCCGAATCTTGCTCCGGAAACCGAAGCCGTACGCTTCGTCGACGCCGAAAAAGGCGTAGCCGATGTGAAGGCTGCGTTGGAAGGCGCCAAATACATCCTGATGGAACGCTTCGCCGAAAACGCCAGCCTGCTGGAAAAACTGCGTAGCTACCTCAAACAGGAAGCAACCCTCAGTGCCCGCGTAATTGCCGGCAAGGAAGAAGAAGGCGCCAAGTTCCGCGACTACTTCGAACACGACGAGCCGCTCAAAAGCATGCCGTCGCACCGCGCACTGGCGATTTTCCGTGGCCGCAACGAAGGCATCCTCAGCTCCGCACTGAAGGTCGGCGACGAACTGCCGGGCGCCATGCACCCGTGCGAAGGCATGATCGGCCAGCAGTTCGGCATCCAGAATCAGAACCGTCCGGCCGACAAATGGCTCGGCGAAGTGGTGCGCTGGACCTGGAAGGTCAAGCTCTACACCCACCTGGAAACCGACCTGCTGGGCGAGTTGCGCGACGGCGCCGAAACCGAGGCGATCAACGTGTTCGCCCACAACCTGCACGACCTGCTGCTGGCGGCACCGGCCGGCCCGCGTGCGACCCTGGGTCTCGACCCGGGCCTGCGTACCGGTTGCAAGGTGGCCGTGGTCGACTCCACCGGCAAGCTGCTCGATCACGCCACGGTTTACCCGCACGTTCCACACAACAAGTGGGATCAGACCATCGCCATTCTGGCAGCCCTGTGCGCCAAGCACTCGGTTGACCTGATCGCCATCGGCAACGGCACCGCCAGCCGCGAAACCGACAAACTGGCGATCGAATTGATCAAAAAATATCCAGCCATGAAGATGACCAAGGTCATGGTCTCCGAGGCCGGCGCATCGGTGTACTCGGCGTCGGAACTGGCAGCCAAGGAATTCCCCGATCTGGACGTGTCGATCCGTGGCGCGGTGTCCATCGCCCGTCGTTTGCAGGATCCACTGGCCGAGCTGGTGAAAATCGATCCGAAATCCATCGGTGTCGGCCAGTACCAGCACGACGTGTCGCAACTGAAGCTGGCGCGCGGTCTGGACGCTGTGGTCGAGGACTGCGTGAACGCCGTCGGTGTCGACGTCAACACCGCTTCCGTGGCGCTGCTGGCACGGATCTCTGGCCTCAACGCCACACTGGCGCAGAACATCGTGGCGCACCGCGACGAACACGGCGCATTCAAAACCCGTGCAGCGCTGAAGAAAGTCGCGCGTCTGGGCGAAAAAACCTTCGAACAGGCTGCCGGTTTCTTGCGCGTGATGAACGGCGACAACCCGCTGGATTCCTCGGCGGTTCACCCGGAGGCCTATCCACTGGTGCAGCGTATTGCCGCTGAAACCGACCGCGACATCCGCTCGCTGATCGGCGACGCCGGGTTCCTCAAGCGTCTGGATCCGAAGAAGTTCACCGACGAGACCTTCGGTCTGCCGACCGTGACCGACATCCTCCAGGAACTGGAAAAACCGGGCCGCGACCCGCGTCCCGAGTTCAAGACTGCCGAGTTCCAGGAAGGCGTCGAAGACCTCAAAGACTTGCAACTGGGGATGATCCTCGAAGGCGTCGTCACCAACGTGACCGCGTTCGGTGCCTTCGTCGACATCGGCGTGCATCAGGACGGTCTGGTGCACATCTCGGCGCTGTCGGAGAAGTTCATCAAGGATCCGCGTGAAGCGGTGAAGGCCGGTGACGTGGTGAAAGTGAAGGTCATGGAAGTCGACATTCCGCGCAAACGCGTGGGCCTGTCGATGCGCATGGGCGACACCCCGGGCGAGAAGATTGATGGCGCCCGTGGCTCGCGTCCGGGCTCGGCGCAACGCCAGCCGTCAAACAATGCGCCACGCAAGGAAACCGCAACAGCGGCGCCCGTGAACAATGCAATGGCCTCGCTGTTCGCCAACGCCAAGCAGTTGAAGAAACGCTGATGGACATTCCGGCCGGGCTCGTCGAGAGCGCGTTTTTCAAGCTGTTGGGCTGCCGCCTGCACAGCCTGGAAACCGGGGTGGCGCAAGTCGCCCTGGTGCTGGAACCGGAACTGCGCAATCGCGGCGGCAAATTGCACGGTGGCGCGCTGTTCAGTCTGGTCGACATCGCCATGGGGCTGGCCTGTTCCAGCACCCACGGTTTCGATCAGCAGAGCGCGACCATCGAATGCAAGATCAACTATATCCGCGCCGTTTCCGACGGCGAGGTGCTGTGCACGGCGCGGGTCATCCACCCGGGCCGCCGCACGCTGGTGGTCGAAGCCGACGTGATGCAGGGCGACAAACTGGTCGCAAAAGCGCAAGGCACGTTCGCTGTCCTGTAGATGTTGTTCATCATTTTGAGTTAATTTCGGCGCAGCGAATCCTGTGGGAGCGAGCCTGCTCGCGAAGACGGTGTGTCAGTCGACGGTGATTTAGGCTGAAATACCCTCTTCGCGAGCAGGCTCGCTCCCACAGGGATTGTGCAGTTCTTGACTGACCGGCAAATGGCCTGCCGCTATAAAACCAGGCGAAAACGCCAGTTTCAACTTCACCCTTGTAGACCGTCTTGCCCACCCCCATATTGGGGCGACTGACGCGTGAAGGAATCCAAATTGAGCGAACTTCTCAACCGCCGCCTGGCTCTGCTCGGCGAGCGCGCTAACCTCTCTCTGCTCGAACAGTGCCTCCACGGTATCGAACGTGAATGCCTGCGCGTGACCAGCGAAGGTCGTCTTGCGCAAACGCCGCACCCCGAAGCCTTGGGTTCCGCGCTGACCAACGAAAAAATCACCACCGACTATTCCGAGTCGCTGCTGGAGTTCATCACGCCCGCCCTGCCCGACCCGGCAGACACACTGGCAAGCCTGGACAGGATTCACCGCTTTGCCTACAGCAAACTCGGCAACGAGTACCTGTGGAGTCCATCGATGCCGTGCCCATTGCCGGCCGAGGAAGACATCCCGATCGCCTATTACGGCACGTCCAACATTGGTCAACTCAAGTACGTCTACCGCAAGGGCCTGGCCCTGCGGTACGGCAAGACCATGCAGTGCATCGCCGGGATTCACTACAACTTTTCCCTCCCGGAAAAACTCTGGCCGTTGCTGCGCGAAACCGAGGGTTTTGTGGGCACCGACCGGGATTTCCAGTCGTCGTCCTATATCGCGCTGATCCGCAACTTCCGGCGCTACAGCTGGTTGCTGATGTACCTGTTCGGCGCCTCACCGGCGCTCGACGCGGGCTTCCTGCGCGGTCGTTCGCACCAGTTGGAACAGCTCGATCCAGACACGCTCTACCTGCCGTACGCCACCAGCCTGCGCATGAGCGACCTCGGTTACCAGAGCAACGCCCAGGCCGGCCTGACGCCGTGCTACAACGATCTGACGAGCTACACCGACAGCCTGCGCAAGGCCGTGGCCACGCCGTACGCACCGTACGTGGAAGTCGGCACGCACAAGGATGGTGAGTGGGTTCAGTTGAACACCAACATCCTGCAGATCGAAAACGAGTACTACTCCAACATCCGCCCAAAACGTGTGACCTACAGCGGCGAGCGGCCGATTCAGGCACTGGTGGCCCGTGGCATTCAGTACGTCGAAGTGCGCTGTCTGGACATCAACCCGTTCCTGCCGATGGGCATCGACCTCACTGAATCACGCTTCATTGATGCGTTCCTGCTGTATTGCGCACTCAACGACAGCCCACTGCTGACCAACACCAGTTGCAGCAACGCGACGTCGAACTTCCTCAGCGTGGTCAAGGAAGGTCGCCGTCCGGGTCTGCAATTGCAGCGCGATGGTGAGCCGGTCGAGATGAAGGCATGGGCGGTAGAGTTGCTGGAAAAAATTGCCCCACTCGCTGCGCTGCTCGATCAGAGCCATGGCGGCGATGCCCACAGCAAGGCACTGGATGCGCAACTGGCGAAAGTCCGCGACCCGTCGCTAACGCCCTCGGCCCAAGTGCTGGCGGCGATGGCCGAGCACAAGGAAAGCTTCGCGCAGTTCTCCCTGCGTCAAAGTCAGGCACATGCCGAGTTTTTCCGCAGCGAGTCGTTGACGGCTGACGAGCAGGCGAAGTTTGAGGAACTGGCGCGTTCTTCTCTGGCGGCGCAGGCTGAGCTGGAGCAGAACGAGGTGGGCGATTTCGATGTGTTTGTCGGGTCGTATCAGGCAAGTATTCTGGCGATCAGTCACTGAAGAACCCCTCCCCCAAGCCTCTCCCTTAGGGAAGGCTTGGGTTGAAGGTTGCTCACTCCGCCGTCGAAGGCTTCTCCCAAAGATTGATCCCACCCTCCTGGGCAAACCGATCAATCTCCGCCAGTTCCTCAGCGCTAAAGCTCAAATTCTTCAACGCCCCGACGTTCTCGATAATCTGCTCCGGCCGGCTTGCACCGATCAGTGCCGAGGTCACCCGTGGATCACGCAGCGTCCAGGCCAGTGCCAGTTGCGCCAGGCTCTGGCCGCGACGCTTGGCGATCTCGTTCAGCGCTCGTACATGGGCAATGTTTGCCTCGGACAAATGCGAAGCCTGCAGCGAACCACCGCCCGGACGATTGACCCGCGCATCCGCCGGCACGCCGTTGAGGTATTTGTCGGTCAGCAGACCTTGCGCCAACGGCGTGAAGGCGATGACGCCAGTGCCGAGTTCATCAGTGGTGTCGAGCAGGTCTTTTTCCACCCAGCGGTTGAGCAGGTTGTATGCCGGTTGGTGAATCAGCAGCGGCACTTTCCACTCTTTGAGCAGCGCGGCGATCTCGCGGGTTTTCACCCCGGAGTACGACGAGATGCCGATGTACAACGCCTTGCCCTGTTGCACCGCAGTGGCGAGGGCGCTGGCGGTTTCTTCCAGTGGGGTGTCCGGGTCGAAGCGGTGCGAATAGAAGATATCCACATAGTCCAGACCGAGGCGTTGCAGACTCTGGTCGAGGCTGGCCAGCACATATTTACGCGAGCCACCGCCCTGGCCGTAAGGGCCGGGCCACATGTCCCAACCGGCCTTGCTGGAGATGATCAACTCATCGCGGTATTGCTTGAAGTCTTCGCGCAGCAGGCGGCCGAAGTTGATCTCGGCGCTGCCGTACGGCGGGCCGTAGTTGTTGGCCAGGTCGAAGTGGTTGATCCCCAGGTCGAACGCAGTGCGCAACAGGGCACGCTGGGTGTCGATCGGCGTGCTGTCGCCGAAGTTGTGCCACAGGCCCAGCGATAGCGCCGGCAGCACCAGACCGCTGCGCCCGACGCGGCGGTAAGGGATGGACTCATAGCGGTTTTCGGCAGCGGTGTAAGTCATCGAATCCTCTCTTGTTTGATTAACAACGAATGGAGGGTGAAACCAAACCTGTGGCACCCATTGGGAAGTTGCCCAGCATACGCCCAAGCAAGGCGACGCCAACCACGGAGTCGACCAATTGCTGAAACGTTTCACATTTCCACACCGGGGTCATCAAGCGCGAGAGCACCGAATGGCGATAACGAATACTGGGGGTTAAGACAGTTGCTCCCACACTGTTGGGCGATTGACGCAAACCCTCTGGGAGCGGGCTCGCGAAGGCGAGCATAACCGTCGATGAATATCCACCCTGCACACCCCAATCATCCTCTTCTTTGGCCTGATCCTGGCAGGGTGCTCGAGCACCGAGTCTTGATCCGACTCGGCGCTCGACCCACGATCAACGCACCAGATGCAGGAACTGCATGTGCCGTTCGTACTGGTCGAGGATGTCGTTGATGATCTGCTCTTTGGTGTAGCCGACCAGATCGTAGTCCTGACTGCCCTCACTCAGGTGCACTTCGGCGCGATAGTAGCGGCGGTTGTTGAGCTGCTTGGAGCCCATGCCACCCCGGGCGAATGATGGCGTGAAGTAGCCGCGCATCTGCACTTGGTAGATGAACGCATGCTGCTCGCCGTGGCCGATTTCCAGACTGATGTTGTCGTGCGCGGGATCCGGCTGGGTCACCACGTTCAGACCTTTCTCAACAAATACCGCCGTCACTTCTTCAATCGCCGGGCGCACGGTGGTGTCCATGAAACGGTACACCTCATCGCGCGAAGGGAAGTGCACGGCCTGACTCAGGCGCTGACGCCAGCCCCCTGTGCCACGCCGCGAGCCGGACACCGGCGCCAGCGAGTGCAGTTGCGCGATCTGCTTTTGCGACTCCAGATAAAACGCCTTGTGCAGGCCCCACATCATCAGAAGCAGGATCAGCGAGAACGGCAACGAGGTCAGCACCACCGCCGACTTCAGTGCATCGATGCTGCCGGAGAATAGCAGCGAGCTGGTGATCAGCGCCGTCATCACGCCCCAGAACACCCGCAGCCATTTCGGCCCGTCTTCGTCCGGGTTGCCGCCCTTGGCCGACAGTGTCGAGAGCACCACGGTACCGGAGTCGGCTGAGGTGACGAAGAACACGAAGCTGATGAACACCGTCACAGCAATGACGGTTTTGCTCCACGGGTAAGTTTCCAGCAACAGGTAAATGGTCATCGACGGGTTGTCGAGGGCCGACATGCCGAGCGCGCTCATGCCGTGATTGAGCACCTGATCGAGGGCGCTGTTGCCGAAGATCGACATCCACGC
The DNA here is from genome assembly GCF_044743445.1 of Pseudomonas sp. NPDC087615. Classification (NCBI taxonomy): domain Bacteria; kingdom Pseudomonadati; phylum Pseudomonadota; class Gammaproteobacteria; order Pseudomonadales; family Pseudomonadaceae; genus Pseudomonas; species Pseudomonas sp. NPDC087615. The sequence goes on from NZ_JBIUWM010000035.1 coordinate 13,773, forward strand.
CAAGGTGAAGCCGAGCGGGATCAGCAGCACGCCGAAAACGAACTCACGAATGGTACGGCCGCGGGAAATCCGTGCGATGAACAAGCCCACGAATGGCGACCATGCGATCCACCAGGCCCAGTAGAACACCGTCCAGCCGCCGAGCCAGTCGCTCGGTTTGTCATAGGCGTAGAGGTCAAAACTCTTCATCGGCAAGGCGCCGAGGTAGTCGCCCACGTTCTGGATCAAGGTATTGAGCAGATGCTGGGTGGGGCCGGCGAACAGCACGAACAGCAGCAGCGCGCAGGCCAACAGCATGTTGATGTCGGACATCACCCGCACGCCCTTATCCACACCGGCGACAGCCACGATGATCGCCGCGCCCATCATCAGGGTGATCAAACCGACCTGAATCCACTGGGTGTGCGCGATGCCGAACAAGTAGTCCAGACCCGAGTTCAGGTGCAGCACACCAAAGCCCATGTCGGCGCCGAGACCGAACACGGTGGCGATGATGCCGAAGCCATCCACCGCGTAACCGATGGGACCATTGATACGTTTGCCGATCAGTGGATACAGCGCCGAACGCAGGGCCAGCGGCAGGTTGTGACGATAGGCAAAGTAGGCCAGCGCCATGCCGACGAAGGCGAACACACCCCAGCCGTGCAAGCCCCAGTGCAGAAACAGAATCTGCATCGCCTGGCGCGCCGCGTCCGCCGTGCCGGCCTCGCCTTGCGGCGGTTGCAGCATGTGGGTCAACGGTTCAGACACGCAGAAGAAAAACAGCGTGATGCTGATCCCGGCAGCGAACAGCATGCCGGCCCAGGACAGGTAACTGAATTCGGGTTCGTCGTGGTCGGCACCGAGTTTGATCTTGCCGTAGCCGGATAACGCGGTGACCACCACGAAGACCAGATACAGGCTCATCGCGAGCATGTAGTACCAGCCGACCGTGTTGGCTGCCCAGTTCTGCGCTGCCAGCAGCCAGGCACCGGCTTGTTGTGGCATGGCGATGACCACGAGACCAAACAGCAGAATGACCGTCGCGGCAAAGTAGAACACCGGCGGATTCATGCGTACCAGGCCGCTGGCGGGAGTTGAAGATGCACTCATGAAACACGCACCTCGATGGATTGAGACGTGGCTGAAATGATCGGACTCAGCAAAGGCAAGCCTCCTGTTGTGAGCGGGCAGCGAACCACCGGTTTAACTTGATTGAACGTTCAAGTAAAACATGGATAGGACGCTAAGGACTAATCGTACGGCCAGCCGGTAGTGTTCCTACGCTAGCTCAAGGAGAGGTATGACGTGGGGTTGGGGAGATTCGTTCAGTGGAGAATTGGCGCAGGGACACTATCTGGATTCACCCCGAAATCCATTCGCGAGCACGCCCACTCATTCCAAATGTGGGAGCGGGCTTGCTCGCGAAGAGGCTGGATGCCGCAACAAAAATCAGAAGCTACTTCTGCGTCCCGTCATCATGCTGCAAATTGGCCTGGGTCAAATTGCACCCCGCCGGCACGCTGCGGGTCAGCCACACATTGCCGCCGATGGTCGACCCCTTGCCGATGGTGATCCGCCCAAGAATCGTCGCCCCGGCATAAATCACCACGTCGTCCTCGACAATAGGATGGCGTGGATGGCCCTTCTGCAACTGCCCGTCTTCATCGGCCGGGAAGCGCTTGGCGCCTAACGTTACCGCCTGATAGATCCGCACACGCTCACCAATGATCGCCGTCTCGCCAATCACCACACCCGTGCCGTGATCAATAAAGAAACTACGACCGATCTGCGCGCCCGGATGGATATCAATGCCGGTGGCCGAGTGCGCAATTTCTGCGCTGATCCGCGCCAGCAACGGCAGCCCTGCACGATACAAATAGTGGGCGAGACGATGGTGGATCACCGCCAGAATCCCCGGATAGCACAGCAGCACTTCATCCACACTGCGCGCCGCCGGATCGCCGTGATAAGCCGCCAGCACATCGGTGTCGAGCAACGTGCGCAAGCCCGGCAATGCCAGGGCGAAATCCTGAACGATCCGAATCGCCCGCGCTTCGACTTCGGTGTCAGCCTGAGCGCTGTGGCGGGCGACATAACGCAGTTCCAGACGTGTCTGGGCGAGCAACGCATTCAGCGCGACATCAAGGGTATGGCCGACGTAGAAGTCTTCGCTTTCCTCACGCAAATCCACCGGCCCCAGACGCATCGGGAACAATGCGCCACACAGTGCTTCAAGAATCTGCGCCATCGCGGCGCGGGACGGCAATTCGCGGCCGCCCTGTTCGCCGGATGCCCGGCCGTTCTGGGCGCGCCACTGATCCCGTGCGCTGCGCAGTTGACCGACGATGGTCTGCAATTGCCAATGACTGGAACGCTCGCTCACGGTAAAGACTCCTCACGGGCGGCCGGAGTGTCTGGCCGCGTCAACGGCGACTACTTTACGGCATGGCTGTGAGGGCGAATTAAGAACCGATAGTGCTGGACTCAGTCCATTTGGCTATAAGTCATTCGCGGTTGCCCCTGCAAAAGCGCGTGCCTATAGTCCCTTCATCTTTCTCCGCCAGTACGCAACCATGATTAAACAACAGCTGGATCGCTTTACTCGCCTGGAACTGCTTGGCCAACCGACCCCACTGGAAAAACTTGAGCGCCTGTCCACCTGGCTCGGCCGCGACGTGTACATCAAACGCGATGACCTGACGCCACTGGCCATGGGCGGCAACAAGCTGCGCAAACTCGAGTACCTCGCCGCCGACGCCCTCGCCCAGGGCGCCGATACGCTGATCACCGCCGGTGCGCTGCAATCGAACCACGTTCGCCAGACGGCGGCGCTGGCCGCCAAACTCGGCCTGAGTTGCGTGGCGCTGCTGGAAAATCCGCTGGGCACCGAAGACAGCAACTACACCGGCAATGGCAATCGCTTGCTGCTGGATCTGTTCGACACCAAGGTCGAGCTGGTCGACAACCTCGACAACGCCGACGAACAACTCGCCGCCCTCGCCGTGCGTCTGCGCAGCAACGGAAAAAAACCGTATCTGGTGCCGATTGGCGGCTCCAACGCCCTCGGCGCATTGGGTTATGTGCGTGCCGGGCTTGAGCTGGCCGAGCAGATCAAGGACACCGGGCTCGACTTCGCTGCCGTGGTACTGGCGTCGGGTAGCGCCGGGACCCACAGCGGCCTGGCGCTGGCGTTGAGTGAGGCGTTGCCGCAATTGCCGGTGATCGGCGTGACTGTGTCGCGCACTGAAGAAGATCAGCGCCCGAAAGTGCAGGGGCTGGCGCAACGTACTGCTGATCTGCTCGGTGTTGAGCTGCCGGCCAGCTTCAAGGTCGAGTTGTGGGACGAATATTTCGGCCCGCGTTATGGCGAACCCAATGCCGGGACGCTGGCAGCGGTTAAGTTGCTGGCGAGTCAGGAGGCGGTGTTGCTCGACCCGGTATACACCGGCAAGGCCATGGCCGGGTTGCTCGATGGCATCGGCCGGCAGCGATTCGAAGAAGGCCCGATCATCTTCCTGCATACCGGCGGGGCGCCGGCGTTGTTTGCCTACAAGGATTTCTTGTAAGCGGAAGACGAGACCGTTCCCACGCAGAGCGTGGGAAGGTTTTTATATTCAAATAAAGAATATCAATTTAAATATTAAGTATTTTCAAGTCTAACGAAGTCGTCATATAGTCTCGCCGCAGGCGAATTTCGCGCGAGACGCTTAAGCTGCTTTAAGGCAGGATAGCGCTGTCGTCCAATTCCCGAATTCGCCAACTTTCCTTAAGCGTCTTCCATAAGAAAACACAGGGGCTTGTCATGAATTTTTCCGCACTACGTCGCAATCTGCTGGTCGGTTCGCTGGGCCTGGCGCTGAGCGCCGGTCTGATCAGCCAAGCGGTTGCCGGTGAGCAACTGCAACAGATCAAGGACAAAGGCGTAATCAACGTCGGCCTGGAAGGCACTTACCCACCGTTCAGCTTCGTCGATGCCGACGGCAAGCTGTCCGGTTTCGAAGTCGAGCTCTCCGAAGCGCTGGCGCAGAAACTGGGCGTCAAAGCCAAGATTCAGCCGACCAAGTGGGACGGTATTCTCGCGGCTCTGGAATCCAAGCGCCTGGACATAGTGGTCAACCAAGTGACCATCTCCGAGGACCGCAAGAAGAAGTATGACTTCTCCGAACCGTACACCATCTCCGGGATTCAGGCGTTGGTGCTCAAAAGCAAAGAAGCCGCGCTGAACATCAAGACCGCTGCTGACCTGTCCGGCAAGAAAGTCGGCGTAGGTCTGGGCACCAACTACGAACAGTGGGTTCGCGCCAACGTACCTGGCGCTGACGTGCGCACCTACGATGATGATCCGACCAAGTTCGCCGACCTGAACAACGGCCGTACCGACGCTATCCTGATCGACCGCCTGGCCGCGCTTGAATACGCCAAGAAAGCCCCGAAAACCGTGGCGGCCGGTCAAGCGTTCTCCCGTCAGGAGTCCGGCATTGCCTTGCGTAAAGGTGAACCGGAACTGCTGGCTGCCGTGAACAAAGCCCTCGACGAGCTGCGTGCCGACGGCACTCTGGCCAAGATCTCGGAAAAATACTTCCAAGCTGACGTCACTCAATAATGGAAGAAGCTTTCCAACTCGCACTTGACTCCGCGCCCTTCCTGCTCAAGGGCGCGTACTACACGGTCGTCCTCAGCCTTGGCGGGATGTTTTTCGGCCTGCTGCTGGGCTTTGGCCTGGCGTTGATGCGTCTGTCGCGGTTCAAATCTGTCAACTGGCTGGCCCGCATCTACGTGTCGTTCTTTCGCGGCACGCCGTTGCTGGTGCAACTGTTCGTGATCTATTACGGCTTGCCGCAAATAGGTCTGGAACTCGACCCGCTGCCGGCCGCGCTGATCGGCTTCTCGCTGAACATGGCCGCTTACGCCTGTGAAATCCTGCGCGCGGCGATCGGTTCGATCGAACGTGGCCAGTGGGAAGCTGCGGCGAGTATCGGTATGACCCGCGCGCAGACTTTGCGCCGGGCCATCCTGCCGCAAGCGATGCGAACGGCATTGCCGCCGTTGGGCAACAGCTTCATTTCGCTGGTCAAGGACACCGCGCTGGCCGCCACTATCCAGGTGCCGGAACTGTTCCGTCAGGCGCAGTTGATCACCGCCCGGACTTTCGAAGTCTTCACCATGTATCTTGCCGCCGCACTGATCTACTGGATTCTGGCCACAGTGCTCTCGCACTTGCAGAACAAGTTGGAAGAGCGGGTCAATCGGCACGACCAGGAGTCCTGACCCCATGATTGTCGTGGAAAAACTGACCAAGCAATTCAAGCATCAAGTCGTGCTCAACGGCATCGATCTTGAGGTCAAGGAAGGCGAGGTCGTGGCAATCATCGGCCCCAGCGGCTCGGGTAAAACCACGTTCCTGCGCTGCCTGAACTTCCTTGAACAACCCACCAGCGGCCGGATCAAGGTCGGCGATATCGAGGTCGATACCAGCCGCCCGCTGAACCAGCAGCAAAGCCTGGTGCGCAATCTGCGCCAGCATGTGGGTTTCGTGTTCCAGAACTTCAACCTGTTCCCCCATCGCACCGCCCTGGAAAACGTCATCGAAGGCCCGGTCGTGGTCAAGAAGATGCCGCGCGAGCAGGCCATTGCCCTAGGCATGAAACTGTTGGCCAAGGTCGGCCTCGCCGGTAAGGAAGACGCTTATCCGCGTCGTCTCTCCGGTGGGCAGCAACAGCGCGTGGCGATTGCCCGGGCGCTGGCAATGGAGCCGGAAGTGATCCTGTTCGACGAGCCGACGTCGGCCCTTGATCCGGAACTGGTGGGCGAAGTACTAGCGACTATCCGCGGCCTTGCCGAGGAGAAACGCACCATGGTCATCGTGACCCACGAAATGGGCTTCGCCCGCGACGTGGCCAACCGCGTGGTGTTTTTCGACAAAGGCGTGATCGTCGAACAAGGTGAAGCCAAGGCGTTGTTTGCCGATCCCAAAGAAGAGCGCACTCAACAGTTTCTCAGCAAGTTTTTGAATCACACCTGAAAACTTTTGCTGGGCGAGACGTCAACTTCCACGGATGGAAGTTACCTTTTCCGCGATATAAAACACGCCTGAATATATACAACCTGCCTACAACTGATGCGGTACATATATAGATTCTGCAACCGCTCATACGTGTATAAAATCCGCCCCGCCTTTCATCACAGCTACCAAATAACGCTGCGCCAAAACTGGCAAAAAGCCCGGAGTTCTGTGGTCTAGTTCGCCATACACCCTAGGCACACGGCCTCAACAACGTAGGAACATTCTGATTAATTCGTAATTCTTTGATTAACTAACGCCGTCTATTGACACCCCTTCCCGCACACTCTTATCTAGTCGCCAACCGGCGCTACTTAGTTAAATCAACCTGCATTAACTTGAACATCAGTTCACCGCTTTATTGCTTGTTGATTCACGCCTTTTGTTCTTTCAGAAACGGACTTCGCTGCAAGGCTTCAAGGAGAGAAATCGATGACTCGCACTTCGCATACCCCCGAACTGGCAGCGCCGACCCTGGCGTCAGCGCAAAAAAACGGCATCAATCTGGCCGCAGCCGCTCATCTGTTGATCGAGGTGTCGCCCTACCCCGACATGGACTGTGGCGACCTGATCGAACTGTTCTGGAACAAATGCTATGTCGCCTCCAAGGTGCTGACGACCGAGGACGTTGGCGCGACAGTCAACCTGCGGGTGCCGGAGAGTTTTATTGCCAATGGCACCGCCCGCATCCACTACCGGGTGATGCAGGTCGGCCAAGGCCCGGCGCTGTCGGCGGCAAGCCGCGTGCAGGTCAAGCTCGATTGCCCGGGCGGCCAACCGTCGGCATTGTGCGGTGACGAAAACCAGCAACTGGCGCCGGTGACGATCCCTGACACCATTCGCCGCCAAGGCGTGAATCCGAACCAGATCAAACGCGGTGTGCCGCTGACCATCGAGCCTTACGCGAACATGGCCGAGGATGACGCCATTACTTTGCGCTGGGGTGATGTACGCATGGATCTGGCGCCCATCACGGCAGCGGATGTCGGCCTGCCGATTCAGGTCTGGGTGCCGCCGGCAGTGATTGTCGAAGCCGGCGAGGATCTGCGCCTGGACGTGACCTATTGCATCCTCGACCGGGTCGGCAACAACTCGCGCTGGGCGCCGCCAAGGGCGCTGAAGATCGGTTGCGTGAATCCTTATCTGAAAGTGCCGTTGAAGCCAACATGCAAGGCGGCTGAATCCCACAAAGAGTAAAGCCCGATGCGGAGTGAGGAGCCATGGCCCCTCACCGCAAAACGCTTGAGCATCCAGACCATCACGCCTTCATATGCATATTCCTAAAAGTTAGTTTATTTAATTTTTATACACGCTTAGGGTATATACACCGGACCACCGGACATTCTTTCGTTCGCCGCACTTCGCGGCGTTATTCATGAGATGTGAGGTAGGTCGTATGGTCCGGAACACAATCACCCCAGTGCAGATCGCCAGGGCATTGCGTGCAGCCAGGGAGAGGCACTGATGTCCAGTCTGGCAGACGCAAACGTCCAGTCTGATCTGGACATCGCCCCCTTGTTGTTGCCCGCACAAGTCTTGCGCAACGACGCCCAAGCCATTGAGGCCGCGCATGAGCTGGCGCAAGTCGCGCTCGTGCAAGCAGCCAAGCGTGACCGTCAGCGCCAGTTGCCGTGGTCACCAATCGAACAGTTCACCCGCAGCGGCCTGGGCAGTATTGCCATCCCGCGCCAGTACGGTGGCCCACAGGTTTCGTTCGTCACACTGGCCGAAGTGTTCGCGATCATTTCCGCCGCCGACCCGGCGTTGGGACAGATCCCGCAGAACCAGTTCGGCATCATCCATCTGCTGCTCGGCAGTGCCACCGACGCGCAAAAACAACAGCTGTTCCAGAGTGTTCTCGAAGGCTGGCGCATCGGCAATGGCGGCCCTGAGCGTGGCACCAAAAACACCCTCGAATTGAAAGCGCGAATCACCGCCGACGGCGACGATTACCTGCTCAATGGCCAGAAGTTCTATTCCACTGGCGCGCTGTTTGCGCACTGGGTCGCGGTCAAAGCGCTGAACGATGATGGCAAGCAAGTGCTGGCTTTCGTTCGCCGTGGCACGCCAGGTCTGCGCATTATTGATGACTGGTCGGGCTTCGGTCAGCGCACCACCGCCAGCGGCACAATCGTGCTGAACAACGTGCGCGTCGAAGCGGGTCTTGTCGTTGATAACTGGAAGATCAACGAAACCCCAAACACCCAAGGCGCAGTCTCGCAATTGATTCAGGCGGCGATCGACGCCGGCATTGCCCGTGGCGCTATCGACGACGCCATCGAATTCGTCAAAACCCGTTCGCGACCATGGATCGACGCCAAGGTCGAACGCGCCAGCGATGACCTCTACGTGATCGCCGACATCGGCAAACTGAAAATCGAACTGCACGCCGCCCAAGCGTTGCTGCGCAAGGCCGGGCAGGTGCTCGATCAAGTGCACGCCGCGCCGATAACGGCCGAGTCCGCCGCCCGCGCTTCAATTGCCGTGGCCGAAGCGAAAGTGCTGACCACCGAAATCTCGCTGCTGGCCAGCGAAAAGCTCTTCGAACTGGCCGGCAGCCGCGCGACCCTCGCCGAATTCAACCTCGACCGTCACTGGCGCAATGCCCGGGTGCACACCCTGCACGACCCGGTGCGCTGGAAATATCACGCGGTCGGCGCCTATCGCCTGAACGGCACGTTGCCGGCTCGTCATTCCTGGATTTAACGACCGCACACTTTCTCAAGAGCCTTGGAGAAACCTATGCCTTTTTCTCATCCCGTCGCGGTCATCACCAGCGATGAGCAAGCCCTGATCATCGCCAGCGACCTGGCCGAAGATTTCAAACGCGACAGCGCCGTGCGGGACCGTGAGCGGCGACTGCCGCTGCCGGAACTCGACGTGTTTTCCCGCTCCGGCCTGTGGGGCATCAGCGTGCCGAAAGAATACGGCGGCGCCGGTGTGTCCAACGTGACGCTGGCCAAAGTCATCGCCCTGATCGCTCAGGCAGACGGCTCTCTCGGGCAGATTCCGCAGAACCATTTCTACGCCCTCGAAGTGCTGCGAGTGAACGGCTGCCACGAACAGAAACAACGCTTGTACGCCGAGGTTTTAGCCGGTCAGCGCTTCGGCAATGCGCTGGCGGAACTGGGCACCAAAACCGCCCACCATCGCGTCAGCAGCCTCAAGCGTGAAGGCGATGGCTATCGCATCAATGGCCGCAAGTTCTATGCGACCGGCGCGATTTACGCGCAACGCATTCCAACGTCCGTCGTCGATGAAAACGGCGTGCAGCAACTGGCCTTCGTCCCTCGCGACAGCCAAGGCCTGAGCGTGATCGACGACTGGAGCGGCTTCGGCCAGCGCACCACCGGCAGCGGTTCGGTGCGCTTCGAAGACGTGTATGTCGCCGCCGAAGACGTGATCCCGTTCCAGAGCGCCTTCGAACGTCCGACCACCGTCGGTCCGCTGGCGCAGATTCTTCACGCCGCTATCGACACCGGCATCGCCCGCGCCGCTTACGAAGATGCGTTGCACTTTGTGCGTAGCAAGACGCGCCCATGGATCGACGCCGGCAACGACAACGCCACCGAAGACCCGCTGACGTTGAAGAGCTTCGGCCACTTGAGCATTCGCCTGCACGCCACCGAGGCGCTGCTGGAACGCGCCGGTGAATTCCTCGACAAGGCTCAGGCCCAGACCAACGCCGAAACGGTCGCCGCCGCCTCGATTGCCGTCGCCGAAGCACGGGCGATCAGCACAGAAATCTCCCTCGCCGCCGGCAGCACCTTGTTCGAACTGGCCGGCAGTCAGGCCACCCTGATCGAGCACGGTCTCGACCGCCACTGGCGCAACGCCCGCGTGCACACGCTGCACGACCCGGTGCGCTGGAAGTACCACGCAGTGGGCAATTACTACCTCAACGATGAAAACCCGCCATTGCGGGGGACCCTCTGATGACTGCTGCGAAAAAGAAGATCCTGCTCAACGCGTTCAACATGAACTGCATCGGCCACATCAACCACGGTTTGTGGACGCATCCGCGCGATACCTCAACGCGCTACAACACCATTGAATACTGGACCGAACTGGCGCAGTTGCTGGAGCGCGGACTGTTTGACGGCTTGTTCATCGCCGACATCGTCGGCGTGTACGACGTCTATCAAGGCTCGGTGGATGTCACCCTGAAAGAGTCGATCCAGTTGCCGGTCAACGATCCGTTGTTGCTGGTATCGGCGATGGCTGCGGTCACCAAAAACCTCGGTTTCGGCCTGACCGCCAACCTCACCTATGAGCCGCCGTATCTGTTCGCCCGACGCCTGTCGACACTCGATCATTTGAGCCGTGGTCGCGTCGGTTGGAACATCGTCACCGGTTACCTCGACAGCGCCGCAAAAGCCATGGGCCTGCGCGAGCAGGTCGAGCATGACCGTCGTTACGATCAGGCCGACGAGTACCTGGAAGTCCTCTACAAACTCTGGGAAGGCAGTTGGGAAAACGGCGCGGTACTCAATGATCGCGAGCAGCGGATCTACGCCCAACCGGAGAAAGTGCACAAGGTCGAGCACAAGGGCGAGTTCTATCAGGTCGAGGGTTATCACCTCTGCGAGCCGTCGCCGCAACGCACGCCGGTGCTGTTTCAGGCGGGCAGTTCCGAGCGTGGATTGTTGTTCGCCGGGCGCCATGCCGAGTGCGTGTTCATCAGCGGCCAGAACAAACCGTCGACCAAGGTGCAAGTGGACAAGGTCCGCGCCAGTGCCGTCGAGGCCGGGCGCAATCCCGAGGACATCAAGGTGTTCATGGGCCTCAACGTCATCGTCGGCGAAACCGAAGAAGCGGCGTGGGCCAAGCACGCCGAGTACCTGAGCTACGCCAGTGCCGAGGCTGGGGTGGCACATTTTTCGGCGTCCACCGGCGTCGACTTTTCCCGGTACGCGATCGACGAACCGATCCAGTACGTGAAGAGCAACGCCATTCAGTCCGCGACCAAGACCCTGCAAAACAACGACTGGACCCGGCGCAAATTGCTCGACCAGCACGCCCTCGGTGGCCGCTACATCACCGTGGTCGGCTCGCCTGCGCAAGTGGCGGATGAGCTGCAATCGTGGATCGCCGAAACCGGGCTGGACGGCTTCAACCTGACCCGCCTCGTTACCCCTGAAAGTTATGTGGATTTCATTGAGTTGGTGATCCCGGAGTTGCAGCGGCGCGGGTCGTACAAGACCGCGTATGACCACGGCAGCCTGCGGGAAAAACTGTTTCACGGAGCGGCGCAGTTGCCTGAGCAACACATCGGATCTTCGTACCGCCGCTAAAAGCTTCGCTGGCAAGCCAGCTCCCACAAGGGTCTGTGGCGTTCACAAAACCTGTGGGAGCTGGCTTGCCAGCGATGAGGCCCGACCAGACACCACACACTTCATGCACTGACTGGAAAACCACCATGACCCAGAAACTCCTGTCCCACCCAGTCAAAGCACTGGCCCTGGCCCTCAGCCTGTTCAGCTCGGCGGTCTTCGCCGCTGACGCCCCGCTGAAAATCGGCACCACCGCCGCCTTCGCCATTCCCCTGGAAGCCGCCGTCGAAGAGGCCTCCAAACAAGGTCTGACCGTTGAATTGGTGGAGTTCACCGACTGGATCGCGCCCAATGTCAGCCTCGCCGCCGGCGACATCGACGTGAATTACTTCCAGCACATCCCGTTCCTCAAAAACGCCAAAGCCGCTGCCGGTTTTGATCTGGTGCCGTTCGCCCCGGGGATCATCAACAACGTCGGTCTCTACTCGAAGAAATACAAAAGCCTCGACGAGTTGCCCGAAGGCGCCAGCGTCGCCATCGCCAACGACCCGATCAACAGCGGGCGCGGCCTGCAACTGCTGGCCAAGGCGGGGTTGATCACGCTGAAACCGGACGTCGGCTACAAGGCCACCGAAGACGACATCGTCGCTAATCCAAAGAACATCAAAATCCTTCAGGTCGAAGCCGTGCAACTGGTGCGCGCCTATGACGACGCCGATCTGGTGCAGGGCTACCCGGCCTATATTCGTCTGGCCAAGACCTTCGATGCCGGCTCCGCATTGCTGTTCGACGGCCTCGATCACAAGGAATACGTGATCCAGTTCGTGATCCAGCCGAAGAGCAAAACCGATCCACGCCTGATCAAATTCGTCGACATCTACCAGCACTCGCCAGCGGTTCGCGCGGCGCTGGATAAGGCCCACGGCAAGCTGTATCAGGCCGGTTGGGAAAGCTGAGCATGACGACTGCAATTCAACGGCGACTGGAGGTTCCAGAGCCACAGCACTTTGCTGAACGCACCGAACTGCATCCCGACTTGAACCGCGCCCATGTGCGTTTCATTGGCCTCGGTAAAACCTACAACGGCCGACAAGGCCCGGTCGCCGCCCTGCAAGGCATCGATCTGGCCATCCAGCGCGGCGAGGTGTTCGGCATCATTGGCCGTAGCGGCGCGGGCAAGTCGTCACTGATCCGCACGATCAATCGTCTGGAACAACCGACCTCGGGCCGGGTGCTGATCGATCAGGTGGACATCGGCGAATTCGACGAGGACCGTCTGGTCGCCCTGCGCCGTCGGATCGGCATGATCTTCCAGCACTTCAATCTGATGTCAGCCAAAACCGTTTGGCAGAACGTCGAACTGCCGCTGAAAGTGGCCGGGGTGCCGAAAGAACAGCGCGAGAAAAAGGTTCGCGAACTGCTTGAACTGGTCGGTCTGCAAGCCAAACACAAGGCCTATCCGGCACAGCTTTCCGGCGGCCAGAAACAGCGCGTCGGCATCGCCCGCGCCTTGGTTCACGACCCGGACATTCTGCTCTGCGACGAAGCCACTTCGGCACTCGACCCGGAGACCACGCAGTCGATCCTCGGCCTGCTGCGCGAGATCAATAAACGTCTGGGCCTGACCATCGTGCTGATCACTCATGAGATGGCGGTGATCCGCGAAATCTGCAACCGCGTCGTGGTGCTGGAGCACGGGCGGATCGTCGAGCAAGGCCCGGTCTGGGAAGTGTTCGGCGACCCGCAGCACGCGGTCAGCCAGACGTTGCTCGCACCGCTGCAACACGCTTTGCCACAAGAATTGCAGAGCCGTTTGCACACGCTACCGCCCTCGCCGGGAGCCGCTGTGGTGCTGCGTTTGCAGTTCACTGGGGCGGCCGGCGATGAGCCGGACCTGGCAGCTTTGTTCGCCGCACTCGACGGCCGGGTGAAATTGCTTCAGGGCGGTGTGGAACGGATTCAGGGCCACGCGCTGGGGCAACTGCTGCTGTCCGTCAGTGGATCATCGCTGAGCACCGAGCAGTTGCGTCAACGCGCGAGTGATTGGGCGCAACGGGTGGAGGTGTCGGGTTATGTGGTTTGAACGCTTGCTACAGGGGTTGATCGACACGTTTGTGATGGTCGGTGTGTCGTCGCTGATCGCCCTGCTGGTGGGGATTCCCATGGCGGTGATTCTGGTCACCAGCGACAAGGGCGGGATCTACCAGGCGCCGGTGCTGAATCGCGCATTGGGCGCATTCGTGAACCTGTTCCGCTCGATCCCGTTTCTGATCCTGATGGTCGCGCTGATTCCGTTTACCCGGTTGATCGTCGGCACCACCTACGGCGTGTGGGCGGCGGCGGTGCCGCTGACGATTGCGGCGACGCCGTTCTTTGCGCGGATTGCCGAAGTCAGCCTGCGCGAAGTCGATCACGGTCTGATCGAAGCCGCGCAAGCCATGGGCTGCCGGCGCTGGCACATCGTCTGGCATGTGCTGTTGCCCGAAGCGCTGCCGGGAATTGTCGGCGGCTTCACCATCACCTTGGTGACGATGATCAACTCCTCGGCCATGGCCGGGGCGATTGGTGCCGGTGGCCTGGGCGACATTGCTTATCGCTACGGCTATCAGCGTTTTGACAGCCAGATCATGTTGACCGTGATTGTGTTGCTGGTGGCGTTGGTGGCGGTGATTCAGCTGGGTGGCGATCGGTTGGCGCGGGGGTTGAACAAGCGTTGAGTGGGTTGTTCTTGTTCATTGTGGCTTGGGGTACACCCCCCAAGTCACTCAACCTTTTGTTGGAGTGTAGCTATCGAGTCACCCGCATCGAATTTCAACCATAAAGCAAATTGTTGAATAAATTGTTATCTTCCTGCCTGGATCGATACAGATCACTCATACTTTTTGCTGCGAAAACAAGACTATCCGCGTTATTAGCCGCCATTTCCGCACGCAGATGAGGAGCCTGATTAAACATTTCAATCGACGTTTCAAGATCCAATATATCCGGCATCCCCATATAGTTACCAACCGACGTAATGAAATCACGATGAGACGCCGTGTACTGTTGTAAAAAAACAAGATTCAAACCGCCGTGCATGATGGCTTCGGACAGACCTCGAGCAGGCAAATCATATTGCATCACTGGGTAATTCAAAAGCTCCGGCGAATTAGAGTTCAGGTAGAAGTTATCTACCGCACCAGGCCCGACCGCTCTAACCCGGTTAACCCTGTTCAAGTGCATTAATTCATGCCCCAATACCATACCCGAGCTGCCATTAACTCTGTCTAGATTAATAGCAATACGCCCATAAAAATCGTCAGGTCTAACCTCTGCACTTGAGTGCCTCGCTGTTCCTGGGCCCGCTATAAAACCTAAAAACTTTCCTCTCGCCGCTGGCCTACTGTAGGCATTAGCCAGCTCCCTTCCACGCGTCCAAATTCCCGGAAGCCTGCTTTCTACCGCGCTGTATTGCGGACCAAAGTAACTCTGCAAGATTCCTGAAGTTTCTGCATACCCTTGCGTTAACACATAAGTTGCCTCTGCGAAAACCTGCTCCACTTCAGCCAACTGCGAGCTTATTACAGACGCTTGGTCCATAGGAAACGCATCAAGTCCTCGTGCAACAATCAGTTTCTCCGAGTCGATGAGTGCCGTTTCCACAGAATCATCTTTACCTTCGTAAAAAAACCTCCCATCCACGTCTTTCCTAGCGACAGGATTATTTGCAACAAAACAGAAAATGTTCAAACCATTGATTTCTCCAGCTGGATCCGGACTAATCCAGCGCTGCAACCATGGTGCGTAATACCGATGTCCATAGTAATAGAGCCCGGTCGCATCCCTCTCCTTGCCCGAATAACGAATGGTTTTGTCATTCGCCACCCATGCACTTTTACCCGCCCAGCACGCCGTACCGCCAAAGGGATAATAGTGTTCCTGGGTTAGCACAGTCGCTTGTTCATTCAGTTCCAATGTGCTGGAACCGAGATGATCGCTGAGGCTGTACCTCTGTTGGTCGACGTAATTACCTTCGGGCCAGTGCAACACTCGAACGCTGCAACGTCCGGCTTCGACGCGGACGACATGGCGTACTTCGCCACTGGCCTGTCGATGGATTTCCAGGCCAGGGAGATAACGGATTTCACTGTGCAAAGTCCGGCGATTGGATTGGCTGAAAATTGCCTTGCGCAGCCGATGGCCTGGTCGGTCATAGGCATACGACTCATAGTCGTCAGCTTCGCCCTCGCGTTTGACCAACGTCACCCGCACCAACTGATTGCGGATGTCCCAGAGCATAGCCTGTCCGCGTTGCAGCTCCAGTTGATTGCCGCAGTCATCAAAGCCCAGCGTTATTTGTGGCTCTCCCGGCAAAGTACCGTCATCCCGTTGCCCCAAACCTCGATTGCTGTGCGCGGAGGTGAACATCGAAAACCCCGGCGCACCACTGTGGTGTCGGGTGATCAGGTTGCCCGCCGTGTCGTAGTCGAATGTCTGGGTGTAGTTGCGCCGTTGATTAGGGTCCAGTGGTGTGGGCAGCAGATCCGGTAACGCCGGGCCATGGCTCGGCTGACTGACATCCCAGCCCTTGGCCTCAACCAGTTGATACAGGCTGTCGTAGCGATAACGGCTGATCGGCTCGATGCGCTGGTGATTGAAGTACGTGACGGCCTGGGTTTTATCTTCCAGGCTGACGATGTTGCCCACCGGATCGTAGGCGTAGTGCACATTCTGCAATGGAGATTGCTCGCCGAGACCGGCGATCAGGCTGAGCAACCGGCCGTCATCAGGGCTGTATTCAGCGCGGCTGACGACGCCGTTTCCGGCGGTCTCACGTTCGATCTGTTCTTGAGCGTTGTATTGGATATCACTGACCAAGCACTTGGCTTGCATGGTTTCACCGGCCTGCAGCAGCCAGGTCGCGGAAAGTTTGCCCGCCACGTTGTAGTGGCAGGTCTGACTATTGTTCATTGCGTCGGTCTGACGTTTCAGTTCGCCCGTCGGGTAGAAAGCGTGACGGGTCATGTACGACTTTTCTTCAAGATATTCGTCACGGACGTCGGGGTCGGTGGGCCAGTCAGGCAGGTCGAGCGCTGTCAGAAAGCGCCGGGATTCGGTCAGCTCGGCACCGGTCAGACCGTAGTCGTTGATCATGCGGTTACCAGCCGGATCGTCATGGCGGATCAGGCGACCGCACTGGTTGTGCTGCGCAAACGCATCGCCGGCAGCGGCATAGGTCAATCGCTCGACCACACGAGATGGCTCGCCACGGGCCTGCTCCTTCAGTGCCACCGGACGCTGCTGTTCGTCGAATTCGGTATGACGCTGGCTACCTCGTGCATCCCAGAACGAACAGGTCAAACCCGCCTGGTTCAGCAAACTCAACTGCCAACCCGCATCGACACTGTCCGTCAGCAAGGCCTGACCGCTCAGCCCATAAGCCGTGGCCAGATTCGGTTTCGGCGCCGTTCCCCACAATCGCGGGTCCCACGACGCCACCTGACGTCCAGCCGCATCGAACATTTGCCGAGTGATACGAGCATCGATGCCGGGCTGGTCCGGATGTCGGCAATAGCCAATGCTGCGCAGAATCATCGATCGAGGATCGATGACAGACAGCGTCGGCGTGGCAGTGTCGTGGTGAACAATCATGGTCGGCGGCGTCCGTCATACACATGCGTGAAGACTGAGCGCTTTTGGCTCGCTCCGATACTGTAAGAAGTAACAGGTACAGACTCGGCGCCGCCGAATTCAACTCAAAGATCCTCGATCAGGCTGTCGAGCCATGCATATTCAGTTTTGCTTCGATGATTGGTGCCGGTGGCTTGGGAGCTCAAGCCACAAGACGTAGGCAAACAGATTGCTGATTCAACCTACAACACGCACAGGAATGGCATTTTTTTTCAAAAACTGTCGAGTGCTTTGCTGACTGACCACACTGTCCATATCTTGCTGATTCTGAAAAACCAGATCGGTCATATTTTTCCAACTGACGGCGCTATGGGCTTGCCACTCCACATATTCGGGAGGTGACAAGAGACCTTCGTCACTTCCCTCAATAACCCTGTTTAACACTCTCCAAGTCTCAAGCTCCATGTCGTGGAACAAGGGATACAAATTATCAAATGAAGCCAGGTGATTGATTGATGGCTTCAGATCAAAACTATCAACGCCAGTCAACGTCATGTATTGGCGGGACTCATCCGGCAAATAGAATGCCGCCGAGCCATATGCCGATGCTCCTCCAGCGCTGGCTAGGTTCTCAGAAAGCTTCAATGCTCCGTACACAGGTCGCATCTCTCCACTGAATTTTGGATGATCCACAGATCCATACTCTTTGATAATCCTGGAGGGAGAGTGCGCATAGTCGTACATACCCATTTCAAATCCATCTCGCATTTCAGAAGCAAACCCGGGTTCCAATCCCCGCTGCCACATATTCTCGACAACAGTACCCCGTAATTCATTAAGACCTTCGACCGCGAAGTTGATCGTGGGTGTGGCGTTGGCAATAACGCCCACAGCCGCCTCAAGCAATTCTTCGGCAGCGCCCGCGTTGTTTACCCTTGCCAGTTTTTTCAGTCGAACGATGGCAAAGCTTTTGTCCGTCTCTTTGCGGGCCATTATGCTGGGCAGCAAATGCTGTTTGAAGTGAGTTTTTTTAGCTGACTCTGCTTTACTTTCACCTCTTAAAAATTCACTGAGTCCGCGCACCGTTCCTCGCTCGTCAGTGAAAATGACTGGATTGTTCCCTACCATTTTAAATAAGTTAAGGCCGTCAATTTCCCCCAAGGGATCGGCACTGACCCACTGCTGCAACCATGGCGCGTAATACCGATGTCCATAGTAATAGAGCCCGGTCGCATCCCTCTCCTTGCCCGAATAACGAATGGTTTTGTACTTCGCCACCCATGCACTTTTACCCACCCAGCAGGCCGTCCCGCCGAAGGGGTAATAGTGTTCCTGACTCAAGACTCCCGCATCATCATCCAATTCCAGCGTGCTGGAACCCAGGTGATCACTCAGACTGAAGCGCAGTTGATCGCCTTCATCGGCACCGGGCCAGTGCAGTACTCGCACTTGATTACGCCCAGCGTCGATGCTGATCACATGCCGTTCTTTTCCGTTCGTTTCGCGATGAATCTCAATGCCCGGCAGATAACGCACCTCTGATATCAGGATTTGCCCGGATGCTTGACTGAAGTACGTTTTACGCAATCGATGACCGGGTCGGTCATAGACATACCGTTCGTAGTCGTCAGCTTCGCCCTCGCGTTTGACCAACGTCACCTGACTCAACTGATTGCGCACATCCCAGTCCATGGCCAACCCGCGCCGTAACTCCAACAGGTTCCCCGCCATATCAAATCCGACGGTGATCTGCGGCTCTCCCGGTAACGAGCCGTCGTCATGTTGGCCCAAACTCCGATTGCTGTGCGCGGAGGTGAACATCGAAAACCCCGGCGCACCACTGTGGTGTCGGGTGATCAGGTTGCCCGCCGTGTCGTAGTCGAATGTCTGGGTGTAGTTGCGCCGTTGATTAGGGTCCAGTGGTGTGGGCAGCAGATCCGGTAACGCCGGGCCATGGCTCGGCTGACTGACTTCCCAGCCCTTGGCCTCAACCAGTTGATACAGGCTGTCGTAGCGATAACGGCTGATCGGCTCGATGCGCTGGTGATTGAAGTACGTGACGGCCTGGGTTTTATCTTCCAGGCTGACGATGTTGCCCACCGGATCGTAGGCGTAGTGCATATTCTGCAATGGAGATTGCTCGCCGAGACCGGCGATCAGGCTGAGCAACCGGCCGTCATCAGGGCTGTATTCAGCGCGGCTGACGACGCCGTTTCCGGCGGTCTCACGTTCGATCTGTTCTTGAGCGTTGTATTGGATATCACTGGCCAAGCACTTGGCTTGCATGGTTTCACCGGCCTGCAGCAGCCAGGTCACGGAAAGTTTGCCCGCCACGTTGTAGTCGCAGGTCTGACTATTGTTCATTGCGTCGGTCTGACGTTGCAGTTCGCCCGTCGGGTAGAAAGCGTGACGGGTTATGTACGACTTTTCTTCAAGATATTCGTCACGGACGTCGGGCTCGGTGGGCCAGTCAGGCAGGTCGAGCGCTGTCAGAAAGCACCGGGATTCGGTCAGCTCGGCACCAGTCAGACCGTAGTCGTTGATGATGCGGTTACCGGCCGGATCGTCATGGCGGATCAGGCGACCGCACTGGTTGTGCTGCGCGAACGCATCGCCGGCAGCGGCATAGGTCAATCGCTCGACCACATGAGATGGCTCGCCACGGGCCTGCTCCTTCAGTGCCACCGGACGCTGCTGTTCGTCGAATTCGGTGTGACGCTGGCTACCTCGTGCATCCCAGAACGAACAGGTCAAACCCGTCTGATCCAGCAAACTCAACTGCCAACCCGCATCGACACTGTCCGTCAGCAAGGCCTGACCGCTCAGCCCATAAGCCGTGGCCAGATTCGGTTTCGGCGCCGTTCCCCACAATCGCGGATCCCACGACGCCACCTGACGTCCAGCCGCATCGAACATTTGCCGAGTGATGCGCGGGTCGATGTCGGGCTGGTCCGGATGTCGGCAATAGCCAATGCTGCGCAGAATCATCGATCGAGGATCGATGACAGACAGCGTCGGCGTGGCAGTGTCGTGGTGAACAATCATGGTCGGCGGCGTCCGTCATACACATGCGTGAAGACTGAGCGCTTTTGGCTCGCTCCGATACTGTAAGAACTAACAGGTGCAGACTCGGCGCCGCCGAATTCAACTCAAAGATCCTCGATCAGGCTGTCGAGCCATGCATATTCAGTTTTGCTTCGATGCAACTCTTGCATGCTCTTTGTCGCGCAGATAATGCTTTCAGCATTATTGGCGGCCATGTGCGCGCGCATCTGCGGGTTTGCATTGAACAGATCAACGGCCGTCTGAAGATCCGGAACGTTGCGCATTCCCAGGTAATGGCTGACCCCAGACAGGAACTCACTGTGGTCGCTCATAAAGACGTTCAAATATTCGACTGTCAGTCCACCGCGCATGATGACCTCGGAAACACCGCGCTCCGGAACGTCGTAAACGGTTAGCGGCTCCGACTTCAGAAAACCGCGCGCTTCGACGCCCAGGTAGAAATAATCCGCCGCGTTGGGCCCGATGGCCGCGAACCGATCGATTCTGTTGGTGTGCAACATTTCATGGCCCAGCGTCAGGCTCAACGCCCCGGCACGCAGGTATTTGCGATTGATGAACACCCGGCCATGAAAATCACCTTTGTACATCCAGGCCAAGTGATTGCCGGCAGTATCAACCCCGAGGAATTTATCCTCCCCCCAAAACCCTTGATACTCTTTGGAAAGTGCCAATCCTCGCGAGACGCACTCGGAGAATCGCGGCGAAACGGTTTTGTGGTCGGTCCCAAAGTAGCTTTCGTAGACTGCATCGGCTTCCTGGTATTTCAGCGCGATTGCCCGACTGGCATCAGAGAACGTGCTTTGGACCACTCGCAACTCCGAGCGAATGATTGCTGCCTGCTCCGCAGGAAATTGCCCCAACCCACGCGCCACCAGAGTGGTGCCCGAGTCGAGTCCGAGCTCAAACACGTCATCCTTGCCGGTATGAATGCGGTCGCGTTCGAGTTTCCAGGTTTTGCTTTGCGGATCGAAAAACAGTACCGGTCCCGAGGGCTCCAGTTCCGACAACAGGGTCGCTCGATACTCATCGGTCATTCGGTCTCGCCTGACCTGGACGATCTTGCCGGGAGCGATATCGACGTACAGCCGCCCCTTGACCACCCTGAAGCCTTGAGCATTGGCCACAGCCAGTTTTTCCGGAGGTTTCAACACATAGTGCTCTAGTGTTTTAACCTCGGGGTGGATAGGCAAAATCTCGGCAGACAGCAACGGTGTAACAGTGACTGCCGGGACCGACGCGTCAGGGTCGCGGACAACCTCCACCTGTGCTTGCTCCGCATCAGGGCGAAAAATCTTTATCGCAGGCCCATCGCCGCCCAGTGGGTTGCCGGGTCTTCTGCGGGGTGAGTCTACGTCTGCCGGGCTACGGGTGGTCGGCGAGGTCGTAGCGGGTTTGCGAACAATGCTCATGAAAAAATCCTTTTTTCTAAGTGAATCTCCCCTGAAAAAAACCGGGCAGACATCGCGACAGTCGTCTATCGCGCAGGCGTCATTACATCCCGAAGCGGACAACGCGGTGCGGTACATATGTATTGCACAGACGTCGGGGTTTTATGCTTCGCCGTGAGTAGCGATTCACACCGAAAAGGGAAAATTTCGTACAGGAAAATCAGAGAGCCTACAGGCCTGTTCGCTTTCCTTTACAGGACATTTCCTAGATCATTCCGAGCGCTTGCGCCTGCCAAATCCGATGGCTAGTCTCGGCCCGTCACTGCTCATCAGTGATCGGGTTTAGTCGCCCGGATCCTACCGGGCGCACAGCGCCACCTTGTCTCAGTTGATTTCTCCTGCCTGATCGTAATGGTGGCTGTGCGCAGGGCACCTTCGGGTGCGCCGGGTAGCCTGGTGACCGGTCGACTAACCTGCGTGCAGCCGCCACCCCTGCTCGTTTAGTCGCGAACTTGGTTGACTCCAATCATCACTAGGAGTTGTACCTATGAAAAAAATCGTTCCCGACCCACCTGCAGAAAAAACCACCGAAACCGAACCCTCCAGCGAGCAGTTCAAAGACCGCTCCGCGCTGTACCGCGCCATCGACTTCTACCTCACCGGCAAGCAACCCTCCCCGCCTGATGAACTGCGCTTCTACAACGTCAGCGAAGACGTCAGTTTTGAAGACGCCCAGCTCTATCTCGCTGACCTTCTGCGCTGTGCTTCCGTTTCGGCGGATCAGTGTGGCGATCATCTGAAAGGCGCGGACCGGGCCATGGTGTTTTCGGTCTGGCATTTGCTGGAGATTGCCAAGGCGATGGTGGATCGTTCGATTGATTGTCTGGGGGTGAAACCTTCTGGCTGAAGTACTTTGTCGCCAGTAAAACCGCTTTCGCGAGCAGGCTCGCTCCCACAGTTGGAATGCGTTCCTCTGTGGGAGCGAGCCTGCTGGCGATGGGTTGCGCAGCAGCCCCCAGCCTGATGGCGTATATTCGCCAAACCTCCATCGCCCCACGCAGCCCAGCCATGAAGCAGACGCCCTCCGACCTCCAACAGATCACCGCCGCCACCCTCGGTCACTACAACTCGGTGGCTGAAGACTTTCGCGAAGGCACGCGCGATCACGATGTCAGCCAGAACATTGATGCGCTGTTGCGGCACATTCAGGGTGCCGCGCCGTTCACCATTCTGGATTTCGGCTGCGGCCCGGGGCGTGACTTGCAGACGTTCACGCGTTTGGGCCACGTCGCGGTCGGGCTGGATGGCTCGCAGGAATTTGCGCGCATGGCCCGCGAGGACAGCGGTTGCGAGGTCTTGCAGCAGGACTTTTTGAAACTCGATCTGCCTTCAGAGCGCTTTGACGGTGTTTTCGCCAACGCCGTGCTCTTTCATGTGCCCTTGCAGGAGTTGCCACGGGTATTGCAGCAGTTGCGCGACACCCTGAAACCGGGTGGCGTGCTGTTCAGCTCCAATCCACGCGGGGATAACAGCGAGGGCTGGAACGGGCCGCGGTATGGCGCGTATCACGACCTTGAGGCGTGGCACCGGTTGCTCACCACTGCCGGGTTTGTCGAACTGGAACATTACTTCCGCCCCGCAGGGCTGCCACGCGAGCAACAACCCTGGCTGGCCAGCGTCTGGCGCAAGGCCTGAGTCAGGGAGCAGCCTGCACCCGGTAGTGGCTAACGGCGCCGTCGGGCGTCAACACCGTGATGCTCTCGCCGGGCAAGGTCTGCCCCTGCACTTCTCGCGCCGCCTGATCAAAATTGGCCAGCAGTCGAGTGCCGTCTTCAAATGAAGTCTGCTGCACCTGCCGATCCTCGCTCAGCCATTGGAAACCGGTGAGTGCTTGAGTGGCCAGCCGCTCATGCAGCGGGCGGAAAAACGCATCCTGCCGCGCAATCAAAGGTAAGCGCTGCGCCAGCGTCGCCGCACTCAGGTGATACAGCGGCGGCACGTTGTAGAGCAATTGCGTGAGTTCGTTTTCTACCCGCACGTTGCTCAGCTTCAGGCTGTCGAACAACCAGTGATGCGTGGTGATGACCGAGCCGTGAAACACCGCTTGGTACAGTGGCAAACGGCTGGCCGGATCAAAGTGAATACGTCGGTACGGCGCTTTAATCGGCACCGGTTTGAAGAACACCGTCGGCTGCTCGGGCGGATACCATTGGCCGGTGAAGTATTCGGAGTCGCGGTTCTTGCTCATGTCGACATCGCCCCATCCGATCACGGGCGTCTGCATACCATGGGCGAACAACACGCCCTGCGCCGTCGTCGCGTTGCCGTCCTCGGAACCGCTGGGCAGTTGCAGCGCTTCATTGATCCAGCGTGATGCCTGGACGTTACCTTCAGCGTTTTGCGCCTGGGTCATCGTCGAGCCCGGCCGATAGCTGTCGAACACCATGCCCGTGGCATAGGCGTCGAGGAACCAGCTGTTGAAACCAGCGGCAGCGCTGACCGCTTTGACTCGCTGCTCCAGCAACGGGCGCACGCAACGAGGATCGGTGTAATGGCCCGACTGCTGAAAGCCGGTTTTCGGCTCACCACTTTCCAGCACGATGGCACAGTCCACGTTGGCTTTGTCCCCCAGGTGCGCCGTCGTCCAGTCCGGGTTCTCGTCACGGCTCAGCGCCGTCTCGTAGGAGTCATACGGCGCCATCAGATACCCCGCCGCCACGCCAGCGCGAACCACCTCCGGATGCCAGAGTCCACCCTCCCAGCCTTCGCCGAGCCCCAGCCACAGGCGTGTCAGCCCGGCACTCTGCAAGCGTTTGACGGTATCGAGCGATAAGGTACTGCCCCAACGCTTAGGGTCGTCCGTCAAGGCGTCAACAAACTCAGCGGCCAACTGCGCACGCAGCGCAGCGTAACCGTCGACCAGCGCTTGCATGTCGGGCTCCGCGCGGGCCTGCCAGGTTTTGCGCGCCTGCGTGGCCAGCGCTCGGTTGAGACCGCGCAACAGGACGGTTTGCGGGTAGCGATTGACCACCGTTTGGGTGGCGAGCAGTTGCGATGCCTCACGATCCATCCCGGCGCGCAGCGCGCTGGCGAGCTCGCCCTGGCCGCGTAACTTGCCGAGCAGTGCCGGCCAGTCGCGCACATCCTTTGACCCCAGCAGATCATTGCCCCACAGGTAGACATGACTGGCACCCAACAACTTGTTGGCCTGCGGGGTTTTCTCAAGTTTGCTGGTCAGGGTTTCGTAGCGCCCGTTATCGATCAGCCATTGCCGGTAGCGCTTGGCCCCCGCCAACGGCTCGGCCGCGCCCAGGTACAGGCTGAAGGTCAGCGGCGTTGAAGGTGCGAGTGCAGTGAATTGGTGCCGCGCCGCCAATGCCAGCGTGTCGCCGTCAGCGCTGAACAGCAGTTGATTGTTGTAGGGGTTGGTCAGCAACCAGTTGAGGCTGAAACCATCATGCTCAACGCCCCACAGCGGCAGGCTCAGGTCCTGGGTCGTGTTGAATTCGCCCTGCCCCAGCAAAAACTGTCGCCACACCGGATCAGCCCGGGGCACGTAATGCCCTTCGGCCAGTGGCCAGATCAGGCCTTTGCCCATGGCGCTGCCGGGTTGGCGCAGGAACTCCAGTTCGGCGGGTTCGCGCGCGCTGATCGAGAAGGACAGGTCACGCTGATCGAGTTCTACGCTGAGCGACCAGGCGCCATCGTCCCATTGCCAATCGAGGCGATTGCCGCGTCTGACCAACTGACTGACCTTGTGCGCTTGCACGCCTGTCGAGGCCTGCACGGTCGCGCTGTTGGCCGGGGTGACCCGTAACGCGAGCGTCGCCGGGTCGATCTGCACCCGCCACAGCGGGTTTTCCAGAAACGTCTCGGCCAGCGATGAGGGCGACAGGCACAGGCCGGCCATCAACAGCAGTTGGCGCAGCCAGCAAGCGACAGTCGACATCGGGTGTCCTCCTCCAAATGGAGGAGGGACGGTAACGCAATAAATCACGGTTGTAAGTCAGACCGTTCCCAAAGCTGTAACAGGCGCACTCAATGGGCCGATGTTGAAGCGTCTTTGTTCGGCTCGTGAATCTTGTACCAGGCCACATACAGCGCCGGCAGAAACAGCAGCGTCAACAACGTCGCCACGACGATCCCGCCGATCATCGCGTACGCCATCGGCCCCCAGAACACTTCCCGAGCGATCGGGATCATGCCCATGCTCGCCGCCGCCGCCGTCAACAGAATTGGCCGGCGTCGATGCTCGGTCGCTTCCACCACCGCATCCCACGGCGCGTAGCCTTTGCTCTCGTACTCATCGATTTGCGTCACGAGGATCACCGAGTTGCGGATGATGATGCCGATCAGCGCGAGAATCCCAAGGATCGCCACGAAGCCCATCGGCGTACCGGTCGGCACCAGCGCCAGCACCACGCCGATCAGCCCAAGCGGCGCGACACTGGCCACCAGAAACATCTTCTGCACGCTGTGCAACTGGATCATCAGGAAGGTCGCCATCAGGAACAGCATCAGCGGCAGAACCTTGGCAATCGGCCCCTGAGCTTTGCCGCTTTCTTCGACCGTACCGCCAGTGGCGACCTTGTAGCCCACCGGCAGTTTGTCGGCGAAGGCATCAATCGACGGTTTGAGCAGTTTCACCAGATCGGTCGGCTGGATGTCGTCGCGCACCGACGCCTTGATGGTGATGGTCGGCAATCGGTCGCGACGCCACACCAGCGGTTGTTCCAGCTCATAACGCACCGTGGCGAATGCCAATAGCGGAATCGACGCGCCGTTGGGCGTGACGATCTGCAGGTTTTGCAGGGTTTCTGGCGTGCCCCGCTCGGAGTCCACCGCGCGACCGACGACGTTGATCAGGTAGATATCATCATCGACCTGGGTCAATGGCGAGCCGCTGACGATGCTGTTCATCACGTTCGCCACGTCTTCGGACGACAGCCCGAGTTGGCGGGCCTTGTCTTGGGCGATGTCGATGCGCAGGACTTTGCCCGGCTCGTTCCAGTCATAAATGATCTCGCCGATGTGCGCGTTCTTGTCCAGCTCGGTGGCCAGGTCGATGGCGTGCTTGCGCACCTGATCGATGTCTTTGCCGCTGACCCGGTACTGGATCGGACGCCCGACCGGCGGGCCCATTTCCAGTGCCTGGACATAACTGCCGATGCCGACGAAATCTTTGCGCAAGCGCTCACGCAAACGTTGACTCAAGGCCTCGCGTGATTCGAAGTTTTTGCTGACGATCACCAGTTGTGCGTAGTACGGGTTTTGCAATTGCTGATCGAGCGGCAGATAGAAGCGGATCGCACCCTGACCGATATAAGTGCTCCAGCGCACGATGTCCGGATCACCCTTGAGGGTTTCTTCCAGTTTGTCGACGACCTTGCGGGTCTCGTTGATCGAGGCGTTTTGCGGCAGGTTCAAGTCGACCAGAATTTCCGGCCGATCCGACGAGGGAAAGAACTGGTTCTGCACAAACCGCATGCAGAACACCGACAGCGCGAACAACAGCACAGTGATGCCGATCGCCCACCAGCGGTTGCGCATGCACCACAGCAAACCACCGTTGAAAGCCCGCCCGATGCGCCCGGGCTCGGCCTGATGGGGCTTCACATTGGCGCTAAGAATGTGGACACCGATGACCGGCGCGAACAACACCGCCACCACCCACGACACCAGCATCGCCACTGCAATCACCGCAAACAGGGTGAAGGTGTATTCACCGGCCGAACTGGCGTTGAGGCCGATCGGCACAAACCCGGCCACGGTCACCAGCGTACCGGTGAGCATCGGGAACGCCGTCGAGGTGTAGGCGAACGTGGCGGCCTGCTCCTTGGTTTCGCCCATTTCCAGGCGCGTGACCATCATCTCCACGGTGATCATCGCATCGTCCACCAGCAGGCCGAGGGCAATGATCAGTGCGCCGAGGGAGATCCGCTGCATGGTGATGCCGCTGTATTCCATGAACACAAACACCATCGCCAGCACCAGCGGAATCGAACACGCCACCACCAGACCGGCGCGCACGCCGAGGCTGATGAAGCTCACGACCAAGACGATGATCACCGCTTCGAACAAGGCGCTGGTGAAACCGCCGACCGCCTCTTCCACCACCACGGCCTGATCGGACACGGTGTGAACGCCGACACCGACCGGCAAATCAGCCGTGAGCTGATTGATGCGCTCGTGCAGGGCCTTGCCGAAGGCCTGAACGTTGCCGCCCTTCTGCATGGCAATAGCCAGACCGATGGCCGGTTTGCCGTTGAAGCGGAACTCGGGCGTGGCCGGGTCGACGTAACCGCGACTGATGTCGGCAATGTCGGCCAGACGGTAGAAGCGGTCATTGAGCTTGAGATTCACCTCGGCCAGGTCTTTCTCCGAGGCGAACTGCCCCGAGGTCCGCACGGAAATCCGCTCAGGCCCGGCTTCGATCACCCCTGCCGGGGTCACGGCGTTCTGCGATTGCAGGCTCTGCACAACCTGACGCTGATCGATGCCCAGCGCCGCGAGTTTGCGCGTGGAGAAATTCAGGTAGATCACTTCATCCTGCTGACCCACCATCTCGATCTTGCCCAGCCCCGGCACATCACGGATCTCGGCCCGGGCCTGTTCCACGTAGTCGCGCAACTGGCGCATCGTCAGGCCGTCGGTGGTAAACGCATATACCGAGCCGTAGACGTCACCGAACTCGTCGTTGAATCCGGGCCCTTGAATGCCTTTGGGAAACTGGCCGCGAATATCGTCGACTTTCTTGCGCACCTGGTACCAGATTTGCGGAATGTCCTTGGCACTGGTGGTGTCGCGCAGGTACACGTAGACCGTTGATTCACCGGGCCTCGTGTAGCTTTTCACGTAGTCGAGGGAGTCGAGTTCTTCGAGTTTTTTCTCGATACGGTCGGTGACCTGCTTGAGGGTTTCCTCTTGGGTCGCGCCCGGCCATTTGGTCTGGATCACCATGGTCTTGATGGTGAATGAAGGGTCTTCTTCACGCCCCAGATTGAAGTACGAGAACACCCCCATGAGTAATCCGACGAACATCAGATACCAGACGAAAGACTGATGCTTGATGGCCCATTCGGAGAGGTTGAAAGAGCCTTTCATTGACTGTCCTCGTCAAGATTCACGGATTGTCCGGGTTTGAGGCTGTTGACGCCGGCGCTGACCACTTGCTCACCATTCTTCACACCGCCAGCCAGCACCACGGCGCCGTCGGTGCGGCTGATCACGCTGACGTCGCGAGGGCTGACGGTTTTGCTTTGGGTGTCGATCACCCAGACGCGCGATTGGCCATCGACATCCTGTATCGCCGTGGCGGGCAATTCGATGCGTGGTTTGATCGCCGAACTGAGGGTCACGCTGATCGCCGTGCCGAGACGCAAACCGCTCGGGGTATCGGCCAGCGTCAAACGTGCGCGGCGGGTGCGCGTAGCGCTTTGTGCCTGAGGCTCGATTTCGCGCAGGGTCGCTGTGGCGTTGATGCTCGGGTCGAGTTGCGCGGCGACCAGAAACACCACGTCGCGGGGGATCTGATCGACCAGGGTGTCGGGCAGGTCGATCACCGCTTCCTTGATATCGGGCTGCGCCAGGGTCACCACTTGCTGGCCGGCCGTCACCACTTGCCCAGCCTCGGCGTTCCACGCGGTGACCACGGCTTTGTGATCGGAGCGTAACTGGGTGTAGCCGAGTTGATCCTTGCTCTGATTGACCGCCGCCTGCGCCTGCTCCAGCGAAGCCTGGGTGGTTTTCAGATCAGTATTGGCGATGTCCAGTTGCGCTTGCGCGCCGACCCCGCGATCAAACAGTGCTTGCTGACGCCGAGCGTTGGCCTGAGCGTTGATCAATTGCGCCCGGACCTGTGCCAGATCGCCCTGGGCTGAACGCAATTGGTTCTGCTGGTCGGAGGGGTCGAGGGTAGCGAGCAGCGTGCCCTTTTCGACTTCGGCGCCGACATCGACGTTACGGCTGGCGATGCGCCCGCCCACGCGAAAACCGGTATTGCTCTCGTAACGCGCCTGAATGCTGCCAGCAAAACGCCCAAGGGTTTCCTCGTTCACCGCTTGAACCTTGATCGACAGCACCGGACGCACCGGTTCCGCCGGCGGCTCGCTTTTCGAGCACGCGGCCAACAACACCGCCATGAACAACAGCCCCTGACGTTTCATGGCTGTGCTCCCGGCTGCAGATCCTTATAGGTGTTTTCAGCAATCTCGACTTTGATGCCCGGATGCAACAACTGCCCGCCGGCCACAATGACTTTCTCGCCGCCCTTGAGGCCGTCGCTGATGATGACTTTGCCGGTCAGGTATCGGCCGACCGTGACCGTGTGCAATTGCGCTTCACCTTGGTCGTCGACCCTCCACACCGCCGGTTCACTGACTTTTTTCGTCAGCGCCGACCACGGCAGTTCCACCGCCGACGTGCCACTGCCCTTGGCAGTAGCGCTGACCACCGAGCCGAGTTGCATGCCCGGCGGCAGGCTGTCGAGGGTGACTTTGACCTGCACCGTGCCGGACTGCGCCGACACCGCCGGCGTAATTTCGCGCACGGTACCGGTGGTTTTGATCGCCGGGTTATCCAGCAGGCTGACCACAATCGAACGATCCGAAGGACGCTCGGCCAGTAGCGACTCGTACACGTTGAACACCGCATCACGAGCACCGTCGCGGGCCAGCGTGAAGATCGGCGCAGTCGCCTGAACCACCTGGCCGACTTCGGCCTGACGCTCGGTGATGATGCCCGGTGCATCGGCAATCAATGAGGTATAGCTGAGTTGATCTTTGGCATTGGCCAATTGCGCCTGCGCTGCGCTCAACGCACTTTGGCTACTGCGCAATGCTGCCTGCGCGGAATCGTATTCGCTCTGACTGGTGTAACCCTTGGGCAACAGTTTTTGCTGACGCACGAACGCGGCAGCCGTCTGCTTGACCCGCGCCTGTTCGGCGGTCACTTGCGCCTGGGCGGAGTCGACATTGGTCTGCAAATCCTTGGGATCGAGTTTGGCCAACACTTGTTTGGCGCTGACGCGGTCACCGACATCGACCATGCGCTGGATGATCTTGCCACCGACCCGGAACGACAACTCGGCCTGCACCCGCGCCTGCACGTCACCGGTGAGGGTCACGGCGGCGGCGTATTCAGCGGGTTTCACCACTTGCACAAAGACCCGTGGCAAGTAGTCCTCAGGCGCTTCTTTCTTGCCGCAAGCGCTCAACAACGTGAACAGGCCCAGCATGACTGCTGTTTTCAATCCGGGACTCGCCATGCAGACTCCTTCCTGTGTACGAACGTGCAAGTGACGATACGACTGTGAGCTTAGAACAGGGTTCCGCGTCTGTATGCCCGATCCCTATACTCCCTGCGGTCGTTCACGGGGTGCATTCCCACGCCGAGCGCCGGAACGATCAATGAGGAGCCCCATGCTCAAGACCCTCGCGGTGGCCAATTACCGCTCAATCAATAAATTGGTGATCCCGCTGGGCCGTCTGAACCTGATCACTGGCCCCAACGGCAGCGGCAAATCCAATCTCTATCGGGCCTTGCGTCTGTTGGCGGAGACCGCCCAGGGTGGCGTGGTCAATGCGCTGGCCCGCGAAGGCGGACTGGACTCAACCTTCTGGGCCGGACCGGAAACCATCAGCCGGCGCATGCGCAACGGCGAAGTGGCGATCGAGCCGACGGTGCGCCAGGGCGTGAAGCGTCTGCGCCTAGGCTTTGCCGGAGAGGATTTCAGTTATTCGATTGCCCTCGGTTTGCCTGCGCCAACCCACTCCTGTTTCTCGCTTGATCCAGAAATCAAAAAGGAATGCATCTGGGCCGGGCCACTGTACCGGCCGGCCAGCCTACTGGTGGATCGCGACGGCCCGATGATCCGCGCCCGCGAAGGCCGCCGCTGGGACGTGCTGGCGCAACACACACCGAACTTCGACAGCCTGTTCGATCAGGTCGGCAACTTGCGCAGCTCACCGGAAGTGTTCCAGATGCGCGAATTCATTCGGCGCTGGCGCTTTTATGACCACTTTCGCAGCGATGCCGACGCCCCGGCGCGCCAGCCACAACTGGGCACGCGCACGCCGGTGTTGCATCACGATGGCCGGGATCTGGCGGCGGCGTTGCAGACCATCGTCGAAATCGGTGATCCCGAAGCGCTGCGCACCGCCATCAGCGATGCGTTTCCCGGCGCACGGCTCGACATCGCTCCGTTGGCGGGAGGACGTTTCGCCATCGAGTTTTATCAGGAAGGGTTGTTGCGACCGCTGTCGGCGGCGGAGTTGTCGGACGGAACGTTGCGCTATCTGCTGCTGGTCGCGGCATTGCTGACACCGCGACCGCCGTCACTGATGGTGCTCAACGAACCGGAAACCAGCCTGCACCCGGATCTCTTACCGGCGTTGGCACGCTTGATTATCCGCGCCTCTGAGCAGTCTCAGGTGTGGGTGGTGTCCCATGCGCGGCGGTTGATTTCGGCGTTGCAGCAAGACCCGGAGTGCAACTGCATCGTGCTGGAAAAGACGCTGGGCCAGACCGGGATTGTCGGGCAGCGGGTGTTGGATGAGCCGGCGTGGAATTGGCCTGACTGATGCTGATCCCCACGCGAACGGTTTTACGTGTTGGCGGAGAACAAATAAGAAGGCTATTTTTCCTTTCGCTGTAGGAAGGATCTTTTTTTCAAGAAAGGCCTCCAAGGACGAACAGCTTTTGGCCAGACTCCCCGGCCCAACCATCACAAGGAAGAGAATATGGCTGACTTAAAAGTACCGCAGCGCCTGGATCCGCAGGAGATCGTGAAATTGCTGGTGGCGTTGCGAAGGGCATTGAAGGCACAGGCGGCCTGAGATAACGGTCAACAGCAACGTCACCCAGCCCTCTCACAGTAAGAGAGGAAACTGACCACACAAAAACGCCGATGACTATTTCTAGCCATCGGCGTTTCCATATCCAAACCCTGGAAGGGGTTTGCTGAATCGTCCAATCAGAACGCCGGCAGTACCGCGCCGTTGTACTTCTTCTCGATGAACGCTTTGACTTGCGGGCTGGTCAGGGCAGCGGCCAGTTTCTTGATGGCGTCGCTGTTCTTGTTGTCCTCACGGGCCACCAGGAAGTTCACGTAAGGCGAGTCTGCGCCTTCGATCACCAGGGCGTCCTTGGTCGGGTTCAACTTGGCTTCCAACGCATAGTTGGTGTTGATCATGTCCAGATCAACTTCGCTCAGAACGCGCGGCAGCATGGCCGACTCCAGTTCCTTGAACTTGAAGTTATGCGGGTTCTTGGCGATGTCTTTTGGGGTCGCCAGGGCGTTTTTCGGGTCTTTCAGTTCGATCAGGCCAGCCTTCTGCAGCAGGATCAGTGCACGGCCACTGTTGCTGCCTTCGTTCGGGATGGCAATGGTCGCGCCGTCAGGCAGCTCAGCCAGGGTTTTGTATTTGCTCGAATAGCCACCGAACGGTTCAACGTGAACACCTTGCACGGTTACCAGGTACTTGGACTTGTCGTCCTTGTATTTGCCGGCGTTGAAGCTATCCAGATAAGGCTTGGTCTGGAAGTAGTTGGCGTCCAGGCGCTTCTCGCCCACTTGCACGTTTGGCTGCACATAGTCGGTGAAGACTTTGATTTCCAGATCCACACCTTCTTTGGCGAGGGTCGGTTTGATCAGCTCAAGAATTTCAGCGTGCGGGACCGGCGTCGCAGCCACCACCAGTTTCTCGCCGGCCTGAGCCAGGGAAGCCGTCAGAGCAGCCGCCAATGCGGTAAACAACAGAACCTTTTTCATGCAGTGTCCTTATCGAAAATCACGGTCGTCATCGACGACGGCATCTAATACCGGTGCCAGTGAAGTGCTATCGCTGGCGTGAAGCGGACAATACCGGGATTTTTTATTCCCGGACAATAACGTTTATTCAGCTTCATATTCCATTTTGTTCATACAGAGCAAAATGGCTCAAAGCCTCTCACTTAGGCTAATCAGCCACTCTTTCAATGCCTTGCGCTCGGCCACACTGCCGCCAATGTTGATTTTTGCCACCAGCCTTTCGATCTGAAGCTGCGGCCCAGACGCCTCGATCAGGTTCAGGTGCTGCGGCAAAATCTCCTCGCCGG
Organism: Pseudomonas sp. NPDC087615; assembly: GCF_044743445.1. NCBI lineage: Bacteria > Pseudomonadati > Pseudomonadota > Gammaproteobacteria > Pseudomonadales > Pseudomonadaceae > Pseudomonas > Pseudomonas sp. NPDC087615. Next base: position 47,249 of record NZ_JBIUWM010000035.1, read on the forward strand.
TGCTCACCAGCAAGGCAAAGTGAATGACGTTTTCCAACTCGCGGGTGTTGCCCGGCCAATTGTGTTGCTCAAGCACGTGCTGCACCGCTTCGCTGATCAACGGCACCGGCAGACCCAGTCGCTGGCTATAAATGCCAAGAAAATATTCAGCCAGCGGCAGAATGTCGCCAATGCGTTCGCGCAGCGCCGGCAATGCCAACTGCCCCTCGCTGAGGTAGTGATAGAGCCGCTCGTGGAATTTACCGGCGGCCACCGCTTGTGCCAGATCAATGCTGGTCGCGGCCACCAGGCGCACATCCACCGAGCCTGGCTGATGCGCACCGACGCGAGTGACTTCGTGGTTTTCCAGCGCGGCAAGCAATTTGATCTGGATCGGCAACGGCAAGTCGCCGATTTCATCGAGGTACAAGGTGCCGCCATTGGCCGAACCGAACCAGCCTGCGCGACTGCTGGCCGAACCGCTGTAACTGCCGGCAGCGTAGCCGAACAGTTCAGCATCGGCGTAGGTCGGGCTGATCGCGCCGCAATTGACCGACACGAACAAGCCGCTGCGATCACTGGCGCGGTGGATGTGCCGGGCAAGCAACTCCTTGCCCGTTCCGGTCTCACCGCGAATCAACACTGAAATTGAACGCGGGGCTAACTGCTCAAGCGCCTCACGCAATTGGCGCGAGCGCGGATCGACGAACACCAACGCCTTGGCGCGAATGCTCAGGGGGCTTTTTTCCGCATCGGGAAAGGTCAGCAATGGCTGACCGAACGTTTCAACACTCATGGCTGACTCCCGCCCACAACCGCCAGGAGACGGGGGCGTTGAAAGAAACAGAAAAATCAGGCGAGACGTCGAGCGTTTTGTTCCATGCGGGTTTGCAGGCGATAGAGATAGGCAAAGCCCTGCTCCCAACGCTGATGCCCGGACTTCACATTGATATGCCCGGCGCCAGCGAGAATCCCCGCCTCGGCGCCCCAGTTACGCGCCAGTTCCAGGGCTCGTGGCGTACTGACGGCAGCGTCGTTGTCGGAGCTGACGACCTGGCTTGGGAACGGCAGCAGATCGGTTGGAATCGGCGCGAAGTTACGCAGCGCCGGCGCGCAGGTCGCACGCTCGACATCGGCCGGGGCGACCAGCAACGCACCGCGCACCTGACGCAGGTATTGCAGCGGCGCAGTGGCTGCCCAGTGGGCAACGGTGATGCAGCCCAGGCTGTGCGCGATGAGGATGACGGGCGTGCTGTCGGCAGCAATCGCCTCGGCCAGTGCGCCAACCCAGTCCTCGCGGCGCGGAGTCAGCCAGTCGGCCTGTTCCACCCGTGCGCTGTTGGGCAGGCTGTTCTGCCAGTGGGTCTGCCAATGATCTTCTGGCGATCCTTGCCAGCCCGGCACAATCAGGTAGCGAATTGATTCGTTGTGCATGGGGGAGTTCTCCTGCGTGTCTGTTGCTGACCGAGTATAGGGAGGGGATTTATATCCGCTAAGGAATAAGAAGCTATTTATTAATACCTATATCGAATATCAAATAGAAAATGGGTCGGCGCGAGCACATAAAAAAGGGCCGCACCCTGCCAAGGAGACGGCCCCGGAAAATCAAAAATTCTTTTACCGCGCAGTGATCACCAACAATCGGGTGATCCGCGTCCCGTGCGGCTTCGCTGTCGCTCGAGTGAAGATGCCAGCCACGCCATGATCCCTCCCACTGTGTAAACGTTTCGCGCGAATTTGGTTTCGGTTTTATGAATCTTGAATTTGATTGGCCCCTTGACCGAGCCGTTTTGGACGATATCTACATTATTGATTGACGCACTCTCCCCGCCAGCACGCATTTGCGGGCCACACTCAGAGACGGTCTACACTCCAGTCAGCGTCATCGCCTTCATCGTTGAGCACGGTGATAAACCATGATGTTTGCACCTGCTTCGCAAAAAACCCGTACCGCAAACATACCACGCCTTGTACAGTACGAAATCGACTCTAAAACCAACCTTGGCGCGCGCCTTCGAAGCCAGAAAAGGCAAGTAAACACTGACATTCAGCCGCTTCAGGACAGTCTCCACCTTTCGCACCGCAGTACGATTGAGTGTAATCCGCCCTCAAATCGGCCCGACTTCCAGGATCAGTCCCCTCTCCCTCTGGGAGAGGCTTAGTGACAGCAACTGTCAGGCCTCCACCGCCTCACCCGACACCACAACCTCATCCTTGCGAACAAACCGATTGGCCCGCCCGAACGTTCCGAAATCATTGAACCGCACGCCCATCTCACGCATCACTTTGTGCGCCACTGGCACGGTCATCTGGCGAATGTAGAACGGCTCCTTCACCACAAAATGGTGAATCCCGTGACTGCTGCCGAAGTTGAAGCAGAACGCCTGCAACGGCCACAACCACCACGGGTTCAACACCTGACATTGCTGCAGCACATTGCCCGACTCGATATCACCGTAGTAATGCATGTTCGAACTGATGAAGTGCAGGCAAAACGTGCGCAATACATTCGGGCCGATGATCACCACGGCGGCGATATCGATCACCTGCATCACGGACAACGTGGTCGCCGACCATTCAATCGGCGACCCCATCAGGTAGGCGATGCCATTGGCCGCATGAAAGCCGAGAAACACATACCAGGCGCCCCAATGCACCAGCGCCAGCGGCGCATAGACCTTCAGCGTGCGTTTGAGGATGCTGAATTTATGCGCCCAGGTTTTCGCCCGCAGCAGGCGGATGAACGCCGACATCACGTTGTCGCCCACCATCAGCAACCGCGCAAACCCCCACGGCTCGCCGTTGGTGATCGCCCGTTCTTCCATGTCGGTTTCAGTGCCAGACACCTTGTGGTGATTGAGGTGCAGATGTCGGCGAATCCACGGGTTGATGGTGCTCGGCCGCGCCAGCCACACCAGGCCCATCATCAGGTTGTGCGGCACGCGTTGCTTGCGGAAATACATGCTGTGGATCAGGTCGTGCTCGAGCTCATGGGTGAGCGAGGCGAAAAACGCGTTGAGCAGCAGGCACACCCACCAGGCCATGTGGCCGGTGATGTACAGCGCCGCTGAACCGATCATTGCAGCCAGTGCCAAGGCCAGAATGCCCGCCCCCAGCGCATCCTGATGCTTGAGAAGCGGGTAACGCTCACGCAGTTCGACGCCCTTGGCCAGCACCACTTGGCGAATATGCGCTGATCGCTGGGCAGCATTGTGTCGCTGGGGACTTGCAGAAGTACCGTCCATGCTTCCATCCTCTGGTCATTGATACTCGCATCCTGCCCTGCGCCGCTTGCGAACGTGGTAGCCGTGCACGCCAACCTGTTGACCGGAAGCGCCAATCAGCATGAAGGAACCGACCTCCCTCGCCAGTTGGACCCGTGCCTTGCGCAAGCAACTCGATGCGCTGGGGCTGGACAGCGCTGACCTTTGCCAACAGGCCGGGCTTGATCCACAGTTGATGGATGACCCTAACGCGCGCTACCCACTGTCCGGCACCACACGCCTGTGGGAGATCGCGGTGCAGGTCAGCGGTGACACGGCGATTGGTTTGCGGGTGTCGCGGTTCGTCAGCCCGACCACCTTCCACGCGCTCGGTTATGCGCTGGTCGCCAGTGGCAGTTTGCGCGAGGTATTCGAACGGATCGTGCGCTATCACCCGGTGGTCAGCGATGCACTGGAACTGGATCTGCGCCGCAGCGACGACCGCTATCTGTTCCACCTGAAAGTACCGCCAGGCAATCCCGCGCCGGCCTTCGAAGCCATCGACGCGTTTGCCGCCATCTATGTGCGCACCTGCCGCAATCGCCTGGGGCGTGACTACGCACCGCTGGCGGTGTACTTGCGCCGCCCGGAGCCGGCCGACGCGCATCAATGGCACAAAGTCTTCCGCGCCCCCGTGCATTTCTCATCCGCCGAAGATCGCCTGGAGTTCGCCCTCGCCGACTTCGACAGCCACCTGGACGACGCCAACCCGGAACTGGCCGAACACAACGAAGCGGTACTCAAACGCACCATGGCCCAGCTTCAGCCGCTGACCTGGGAACGCAAGGTGCGCGACGCCATCGAAGAACAACTGCCCGAAGGCGAGCCCGGCGCCGAACGCATCGCCCAGGCCTTGCACCTGAGCTTGCGCAGCCTGCAACGGCATCTGGCGGATGAGGGTTGCCGCTTCGATACGCTGCTCAACGAGAGCCGCGAGAATCTTGCACTGCAGCATTTGCGTGATCCGCAGTGTTCATTGAGCGAGATCAGTTACCTGCTCGGCTTCGCCGACACCAGCAGCTTCAGCCGCGCGTTCAAACGCTGGACGGGGCTGACGCCGGGGCAGTTTCGGGATGGGTTGCGCTGAGCGATATTTTTATTGGATTCACTGGCCTCTTCGCGGGCAAGCCCGTTCCCACAGGGTCTTGAGTGTACAAAAAACTGTGCCACTCCTTGACCACGGTGGGAGCGGGATTGCCCGCGAAGGCGTCAGTCAGATCACCACAAAGCCCAGCTCAAACACCGTGCCCGTCGCATCACTACTGACCCGCACCTGCCCGCCATGCAATTGCATGATCGATTGCACAATCGCCAGCCCTAATCCGCCCGAATCACCCGGCTCGGCGCGGGCCGGGTCGACGCGGTAGAAGCGGTCGAACAGTTTGCCCAGATGCTCAGAGGCGATGGCCGGCCCTTGGTTGTGAACCTGTAACCAGCACCAGCCCGGCTCATCGCGACGGCGCAGGCTGATCGAGGTGCCGGGATCGGCATGCCGCACCGCATTGGCCAGCAGGTTGCCGAGGGCACGTTGCAGCAGTTGTTGATCGGCGTGCAGTTCGCCGTGCAATTGGTTTTCCAGCAGCAGGCTGCGGTCATCGGCCAAGGCTTCGAAGTATTCACACAGTTCGCTGCCGACGCCGTGCAGCTCCAGCGTACGCCGCTCGAGCGCTCGCTCGGCCTGTTCGGCCCGGGCGAGGAACATCAGGTTTTCGGCCATGCGTTTGAGCCGTTCGAACTCTTCCATGTTCGAGGCCAGCACTTCCTGATACTCCGATGCGCTGCGCGAGTGATTCAACGCCTGACCGTTACTCGCCAGCAATGTGTGCAGCGGTGTACGGATCTCGTGGGCAAGATCGGCGGAAAACTGCGACAAGCGCTGCACGCTGTCCTCCAGACGCGCCAGCATGCCGTTGAGCGCCTGTACCGGTTCGAGCAGTTCGGCGGGCGTACCGGCGGCGGGCAAACGTTGATCGAGGCTGCGCAGATCAATGCCGCGTAACGCTTCGCTCAATTGTCGTAACGGTTGCAGGCCCCGGCGCAGCAAGAGCAATCCCAAAGCGAAGGCCAGCACGGCACCGAGGCCGACCGCCAGATACAAACACAAGCGATAGCTGGCGAGCATCTGTTCGCGCTCACTCAGCACCTTACCGGCGATCACCGTGAGTGACTCGCCGTTGGGCCCTTGAGCTTCGCCGGACAACAGGGCCAGTTCGGCGCCGTCCGGTGCTTGCCAGGTCAGCACGTCGTGGCGTTGCGGGGTTTGCCCACGGGCGATTGCGTTGATCGGCGGCAAATCGCGCTGACGCGGGTTGATGGCGATCACATTCGAGCCATCGGCGCGGCGCACCAGCAAGAGGCTGTCGAGATTGCCGAGCATGTTCTGGTACAGGCGCGGCCGTGCCTGCAAAGCGTCGAGGCTGTCACTGTCGGCGAGCAAGGCGCGCACTTGCTCCAGGCGCCCGAGCAAGGCCAAGTCATCGCGGTAGGCGATTTGCGCGGCGAGCGAGCGGTAGAGAAACACGCCAATCGCGCTCAGCACCAAAGCGCAGACCAAGGCGAACGCCAGCGCCAGGCGCCAGGCGATCGACCTAGAGCGCATCGTCAGGTGCTTCGAGCTGATAGCCGACCCCGCGCACGGTGTGGATCAGCTTCGGCATATACGGATCATCGACTTTCGCACGCAGACGACGCACCGCGACTTCAACCATGTTGGTGTCGCTGTCGAAATTCAGGTTCCACACCTGCGAGGCGATCAGCGTGCGCGACAGCACTTCGCCCTGGCGACTGGCGAGCAGTTGCAGCAGGGCGAATTCCTTGTTGGTCAGGGCGATCCGCTGGCCGCCACGACTGACGCGTCGGCGCAGCACGTCGATCTCCAGATCGGCAATGCTGTACGACTCGGCTTCGCGCATCGGCCCGCGTCGCAGCAGCGTGCGCACCCGCGCGAGCAGTTCGGCGAAGGCGAAGGGTTTGAGCAAGTAATCGTCGGCGCCCAGTTCGAGGCCGCGCACGCGGTCTTCGATGGCGTCCTTGGCGGTGAGGAACAACACCGGCGTGGCACCGCGCTGACGGATCAGTTGCAGCAATTGCCAGCCATTGAGGCCCGGCAGCATCACGTCGAGGATGATCAGGTCGTATTCCTGCTGCTCGATGAAGTAGCGCCCATCGAGGCCATTGAGCGCCACGTCCACGGCAAAACCCGACTCGCCCAGCCCCTTGGCAAGGAAATTCGCGGTTTTGGCTTCATCTTCTACGACCAGCAAACGCATGGCACACCTCGATTGATCAGGCACACAGGCTAGGCGCCTTCGGCGGCGTTGCCCATTACAAACTTGTAATCAGACTGACGAGGTTCTGACGAAGACGGGCGGATAAGGTGGCGACCTTCGCTTTCGGAGCCTGTCCATGACCATCAAATACCTTGTAGCGAGCCTGGCCATAGGCCTCAGCGGCAGCGTTTTCGCTGCCCCAGAACTGCCGCGTCACGCCGACCTCGACCTGAAAACCGCACGCCTGCTGGCCGATACGGCGCAGAGCAATTGCACCGGCACGGTGTCGGTCCTCGACCGCGGCGGCAATGTGTTGGTGACGATGCGTGGCGACGGCGTCGGCCCACACAACACTGCTGCCAGCCAGCGCAAGGCCTACACGGCGCTGTCGACCAAAACCCCAACCCGGCTGTTCGCTGAACGCGCTCGCAGCAACCCGCAAACCGCCAATCTCAATACCCTCGACGAACTGCTGCTACTGGGCGGCGGCATTGCGCTGTTCGCCGGTGATGAGTTGGTCGGCGCCATGGGCGTGGCCGGTTCTGGCGGTGGCGAGCAAGACGAAACCTGTGCAATCCGCGCCGCCGACAAGGCCGGCCTATCCATTACCCGCCCCCAATAAGGAGCTTCATCATGACCACTTTGCGCATGACGTTCGCCGCCCTCGGCCTCAGTGCGTTTTCCAGCCTGGCTTTGGCCGCTGGCAACCCATTGAGCGTCCACGTACTCAATCTGGAAAACGGCCTGCCCTCACCGGGTGTCAACGTGACGCTGGAAAAACACGTCGGCCAGAACTGGCAACCGTTGGCCGAAGGCACCACCAACGAACAGGGGCGCATCGCCGAACTGTTCCCGGCCAAGCAACCTTTTGAAGCGGGCGAGTACCGGGTGGTGTTCAAGACCGGTGAGTATTTCAAGCAGACCCAACACGAGACGTTCTTCCCGGAGATTCCGGTGATCTTTGAAGTGAAGCAGACTGACCAGCACTACCACATCCCGTTGCTGCTGAGCCCTTACGGCTTCTCGACCTATCGCGGCTCCTGAAATCAACACAGATAAAAAATGTGGCAGCGGGCTTGCTCGCGAAGGCGTCGGTTCAGTCGAAATCTCAGTTGAATGACCCACCGCTTTCGCGAGCAGGCTCGCTCCCACAGGGGGGCTCAGGTGTTCGTCAGATTGTGGCGAGGGCGCGTAATCGCACGGCGTCGAGAATTTCGATCTCGCCATACCCCAAGCCAATAATCCCCTGCCCCTGCAAGTCCTTGAGAATCTGATTGGTGGTCTGCCGCGACAGCGACAGCATTGATGCCAACTGCTCCTGCGGCAGTTGCAACACCCGGCGCGGCGCATCAATCTCGCCGTAGCCCTCGGCGATCATCAGTAAACGATGCGCCAGTCGTGCCGGGGCCGGCAGCAGGCTCAGTTGTTCGAGATTGATAAAGGCCAAGCGTAGTTTGTGACTCATCAGCAACGCCAGATGCCGCCAGTACACAGGGTGTTCATCGAGCAGTTTCAGCAGCGTCGCCTGCGGAATATTCAGCAACGTACACGGCCCGACGGCATAGGCGTCATGGGTGCGCGGCTGGCCGTCGAACAAACAGATTTCGCCGAACCAGTGCGGCGCTTCCACCAGGCTCAGCAGCGCCTCCTTGCCCTGCGCGCTCACCGCACCGATGCGCACGGCGCCATCGAGCACCGCGTACAAACCGCACGGTGGATCGCCACGCTGGAACAAGCGTTGCCCCGCCGCTAGCCCCCGCTCCCGGGCCGCCGCCAGCAGACTATTCTGAAAAGACACAGGCAAATGACTGAACCATTGCCCGGTCAGCAGCCGTGAACGCATATCCATGAAAACTCCTGATTGTCGGCTGCCTGACAGAGCGAACGCTGAACCCCAGGGCATGATGCGATCACCCTACAGGAGGAACAACAATGAAAAGCCTCGTCGATCACCTGAGTCAATACGCCGCCTACCACCGTGACCCACGCAATATTGCCAGCCACTTTATCGGCATTCCGCTGATTGTGGTGGCGGTGGCGGTTTTGCTGTCGCGCCCTGAGTGGTCGGTGGGCGTGCTGTGGCTTTCTCCCGCCGTTCTCGTGGCGCTGGCCTCGGCGTGGTTTTACCTGCGCCTGGAAATGAAGCTCGGTTTTTTGATGACGGTGCTGATGGGGCTGTCCGTCTGGGCCGGGCACGCCTTGGCGCAGCAGAGCACCCTGATCTGGCTGAGCAGCGGTTTGGCGATGTTTGTGATCGGCTGGGTGATCCAGTTTGTCGGGCACCACTACGAAGGCCGCAAACCGGCGTTTGTCGATGACGTTTCGGGGCTGATTGTCGGGCCGCTGTTTGTGGTGGCCGAGTTGGCGTTCTTGCTCGGGATGCGCCAGGAATTGAAAGAGCAGATTGAGGCGCGGGCGGGGGTGGTGCGGGTCAACCCGAATCGTGCGGCTGTGTAGATCGCATTCGCGAACAGGCTCGCTCCCACATTTGGAATGTATTTCCCTGTGGGAGCGAGCTTGCTCCGGGCGGCGATCCGACGAAGCTTTTACTTTTAGAGGTTGCCGATTTTCTGCCAGACCTTCGGCTTGAAGAACAGGGTTTCACCTTTGGCCAGCCCCGTCAGGCTGTCGTGATCCTTCACCACTTCGGCTTCGATCAGATCCGTCTGCCCCTCAACCTTCAGCGTCACCCGCGTGGTCGCACCCAACGGCCGGATATCGCGGACTTCGGCGGCGTGATGATCCTCCAACTCATGCCGCGACAGCGACACTTCATGCGGACGGAACAGCACGTGATTGTCATCGCCCAAGTGCAAACGGTTCGAATCACCCAAGAAGTGATAGACGAAATCGCTGGCCGGGTTTTCGTAAACGTCGCCTGGTGAGCCGATCTGCTCGATCACGCCTTTGTTCATCACCACGATGCGGTCGGCGACTTCCATCGCTTCTTCCTGGTCGTGGGTCACGAACACCGACGTCAGGTTGATGTCTTCGTGCAGACGCGCGAGCCAGCGACGCAACTCTTTACGCACTTTGGCGTCGAGGGCACCGAAGGGCTCATCCAGCAACAGCACTTTGGGCTCCACCGCCAGCGCACGGGCCAAAGCAATACGCTGACGCTGACCACCGGAGAGTTGCTCCGGGTAACGATCCGACAACCAATCCAGTTGCACCATGTTCAGCAATTCGTGAACTTTGGTCGCGATCTGGCTTTCGCTCGGGCGCTGGTTTTTCGGTTTCATGCGCAGGCCGAACGCGACGTTGTCGAACACCGTCATGTGGCGGAACAAGGCGTAATGCTGAAACACGAAACCGACGTTGCGATCCCGCACGTCGTGGCCGGAAACGTCTTCACCGTGAAAGACGATGTTGCCCTGATCCGGGGTTTCCAGACCGGCAATAATGCGCAGCAAGGTGGTTTTGCCACAGCCGGATGGGCCGAGCAGCGCCACCAGTTCACCGCTTTGAATGTCCAGGCTGATGTTGTCCAGCGCCTTGAACGCATTGAAATTCTTGCTGACGTTACGCACTTCGATCGACATGAATTATTCCTCCGCGGCGCTGGCGCGCAGGCGGTTGATACGGTTTTCGCTCCACTGCTTGGCCAGCAGGATGAAGAGCGCCAGGATCAGCAACAGGCTCGCCACAGAAAACGCGGCCACATGGTTGTATTCGTTGTAGAGGATCTCGACGTGCAGCGGCAAGGTGTTGGTCACCCCGCGAATGTGCCCGGAAACCACCGACACCGCACCGAACTCACCCATGGCCCGCGCCGTACACAACACCACGCCATAGATCAGGCCCCACTTGATGTTGGGCACCGTGACGTGCCAGAACATCTGCCAGCCATTGGCGCCGAGCAGACGCGCGGCTTCCTCTTCCTGCGTGCCTTGTTCCTGCATCAACGGAATCAGCTCACGGGCCACGAAGGGCACCGTGACGAAAATCGTCGCCAGCACGATGCCCGGCAACGCAAAGACGATCTGAATGTCGTGATCCTGCAGCCACGGCCCGAACAAGCCTTGAGCGCCGAACATCAGCACGTAGACCAGACCGGCAATGACCGGCGACACCGAGAACGGCAGGTCGATCAGCGTCACCAGTATGCTTTTTCCGCGGAACGAGTATTTGCTCACGCACCACGCCGCGCTGACGCCGAATACAAGGTTGAGCGGCACGCAAATCAGTACAGCGAACACGGTGAGCTTCAGTGCCGACAGCGCATCCGGTTCAAAGATCGCGGTGAAGAATGCGCCGAGACCATTCTTCAAGCCTTGGGACACCACGATGAACAGCGGCAACAGCAGAAACAGAGTGAAAACCAACCAGCCGAGGCCGATCAGGATTCTGCGCGAAGTGGCACTGCCACGGCGCGCTGCGTTGGCCGAAGAGGCGGCGGCAATAGACGATTGGGACATGTTCGCGCCTCCTTATGGGGTTTCGATGCGCCGCTGCAGCAAGTTGATCAGCAGCAACAGGACAAAGGACACCACCAGCATCAAAACGCCGATGGCCGTGGCGCCGGTGTAATCGTATTGGTCGAGTTTGACCATGATCAGCAGCGGCAAAATCTCGGTTTTCATCGGCATGTTGCCGGCGATGAAAATCACCGAACCGTACTCGCCGACGCCACGGGCAAAAGCCAGGGCAAAACCGGTGAGCCAGGCGGGCAGCAGCGCCGGCACCAGAATGTAACGGAACACCTGCAACGGCTTCGCCCCCAGACACGCAGCGGCTTCTTCGACTTCACGGGGAATATCGGCCAGCACCGGTTGCACCGTGCGCACCACGAACGGCAGGGTCACGAAGGTCAGCGCCAGGGTGATGCCCAGCGGGGTGTAGGCGATCTTGAAACCCAGGTCTGTAGCGAACTGCCCGACCAGACCGGTCGGCGCGTACAGCGCGGTCAAGGCGATACCCGCCACCGCCGTCGGCAGGGCAAATGGCAGATCGATCATCGCGTCGATGACCTTGCGCCCCGCGAAGGTGTAGCGCACCAGCACCCAGGCCAGCAGCGTGCCGATGATGCCGTTGATGATCGCGGCACACAGCGCGGTACCGAAGCTCAGCTTCAGAGCGGCCAGCACCCGCGGCGCGGAGATGATCGTCCAGAACTGATCCCAGGTGAGTTGAGCGGCGTGGACGAACATCGCCGCCAGCGGGATAAGCACGATCAGGCTGAGGTACACCAAGGTGTAACCCAGCGTCAGCCCGAAGCCGGGTATGACGGGGGAGATACGACGCGACATAAAAGTCCTTGGTTAAAAACGCATCAATGTGGGAGCGAGCCTGCTCGCGAAGAGGCCATTTCAGTCAACATTTAGGTCGTCTGACACACCGCCTTCGCGAGCAAGCTCGCTCCCACATGGTTTCGTGCCTGGGCATCAGGCTTATTGTGGGTCAGATTACTGCGCCTGATAAATCTGGTCGAACACGCCACCGTCGTTGAAGAATTTCGGCTGTGCGGTTTTCCAGCCGCCGAAGTCCTTGTCGATGGTCACCAGTTCCAGTGTCGGGAACTGCTTGGCATATTTGGCGGCGACATCCTTGTCACGCGGACGGTAGAAGTTCTTCGCGGCGATTTCCTGGCCGGCCGGGCTGTACAGGTGTTTGAGATAGGCTTCGGCGATCTGCGCATTGCCCTTCTTCTCGGCGTTCTTGTCGACTACGGCCACGGGCGGTTCGGCGAGGATCGAGAGTGAAGGCACGACGATGTCGAACTTGTCCGCGCCGCCCTCTTCTTTCAGCGCCAGGAACGCTTCGTTTTCCCAGGCCAGCAACACATCACCCTGACCATTGTTGACAAACGTAATGGTCGAGCCGCGAGCGCCGGTATCGAGAATCGGCACATGCTTGAACAGGGTCTGTACGTACTCCTTGGCTTTGGCTTCATCACCGCCGTTGGCTTTCAGGCCGTAGGCCCAGGCGGCGAGGAAGTTCCAGCGCGCACCGCCGGAGGTTTTCGGGTTCGGAGTGATCACCGAGACATCACTCTTGACCAGGTCGTCCCAGTCCTTGATGCCTTTGGGGTTGCCCTTGCGCACCAGGAACACGATGGTCGAGGTGTACGGCGTGCTCGCTTCCGGCAGACGCTTCTGCCAGTCGGCCGGAAGGGTTTTGCCGAGTTTGGCGATTTCGTCGATGTCACCGGCCAGGGCCAGGGTCACGACATCGGCACGCAGACCGTCGATCACCCCACGGGCCTGCTTGCCCGAGCCGCCGTGGGATTGCTGGATTTTCACCGTGTCGCCGGCATGATCCTGCTGCCAGAACTGGATGAATTCGGCGTTGTAGTCCTGATACAGCTCACGCGTCGGGTCATACGATACATTGAGCAGTTCGTAATCCTTGGCAACCGCGGAACCGGCAAACACAGCACTGGCCACGGCGGCCAACGCGTAACGACGAATCGACGACATGGTGAAAGCTCCTGGAATTCTGGGTGATGGCTTTTTCTTATGAATATCTGCAATCGAGTTGCCGGTCGGGATCTTTTAGCCCGGCTGCTTGCCCGGCTGCTGCAAGCGGAATTTCTCTTTGCGTTCGATCTGGACCACTTGAGCGTTGTGCACAGTGATCTCCACTGCGCCAAATCGCAGATCGCGCAGAGCACTCTGGATCTCACGCAAAATGGTGGCTTCGTCCTGACCGTCAACGCTACGCAGGGATGCGCTCATGGTGCTGCTCCTTTGAAGGGGATTGGCCTGGCAGCGGGGGGCACTGCGTTGGCGTGGGAGCAATATAAGAGAGGCATTGTTATTCTTAAAAATACTATTTAAGAATTTTTATATAACCAAAAATAATTATGTATGCAGACAAGAGGTTGCACGCCGATCCCAGCCTTCGGCAGCTCACAGGGCCTGCGGAACTGCCGAAGGCTGCGATCTGTTGATCTTCAACCGATCAATGGCGCTCGCGACCAATCGATCTCCGGCGCCGGTACCGGCCGTCCAAACCAGTAACCCTGCCCCAGATTGCACTCCTGCTCCAACAGAAACGCCGCCTGCTCAACCTGTTCGATGCCCTCGGCGTGCACCTGCATGCCCATGCTGCGGGCCAGCGCGATGATCACCCGGACAATCGCCACATCATGTTCGTCCCACGGCAATCCGGCGACGAACCCCTGATCGATCTTGAGTTTCTGCACCGGCAAGCGCTTGAGCCGCAACAGCGATGAATAGCCGGTGCCGAAATCATCAATGGCCAAGCGAATGCCCAATTCACGCAAGCGATGCATCTGCTCCAGCGCCACTTCCGGGTCGTCCATCACCGCACTTTCGGTGACCTCCAGTTCCAGATAGGCCGGGTCCAGACCGGTGTCATGCAGCACCTGCGCCACCTGCTGATACAACTCGCGTCGAGCAAACAGCCGCGACGAGACGTTCACTGCAACAAACGCCAGCAGCACCCCGGCTTTCAGCCATTGGCACATCTGCCGGCAAGCCTGCTGCATGACCCACGCGTCGATCTCGGCGATCAACCCGGTGCGCTCGGCAATCGGAATGAATTCGGCCGGCGACACCAGGCCGCGCTGCGGATGCTGCCAACGCACCAAGGCTTCAACGCCGATCAGGCGACTGGTTTTCAGGTCATGCACCGGTTGGTAGTAGACCCGCAGTTCCTGCTGCTCCAGCGCTCGGCGCAATTCGAAAGCGATTTCGACCCGTCGCTGGGCGTGGGCCGTCAGTTCTTCGGTGTACAAGGCGTAACCGTTGCGCCCGTTGCTCTTGGCCTTGAACAGCGCGGCGTCGGCATTGCGCAGCAACTGTTCGGCGCTCAGCGCATCGCTGGGAAACAGGCTGATGCCGACACTGGCATTGATGAACAACTCATGACCGTCGATGCAAAACGGCTCTTTGAGCGCGTCGAGAATGCGCTGGGCCAACGCCGCTGCCTGCACCAGTTGTGGACAACATTCGGCCAGCACCGCGAACTCATCGCCTCCGAGTCGCGCCAGGGTGATGCCGGGACCGAACAAGTCCTGCAACCGTGCAGCCACGGCCGTGAGCAGTCGATCACCGACGTTGTGACCGAGGCTGTCGTTGATCATCTTGAAGTGATCCAGATCGAGCATCAGCAGCGCGCAGCCGCGTTTTTGGATCTGCGCCGAGGCCAGCGCCTGCTCGGCGCGGTCGCTGAACAGCAGGCGATTGGGCAGATCGGTCAGCGGGTCGTGGTGAGCGAGGTGCTTGAGTTCATGCTCGGAGTGCTTGATCGCACTGATGTCGGAGAATACCGCCACATAGTGGCTGAGCCGCCCCTGATCATCGTGTATGACGCGGATGGTTTGCCACTGCGGATAGATTTCGCCGCTTTTACGGCGGTTCCAGATCTCACCGCTCCACTCCCCCTCCGACGCCAGCGTGGCGAACATCGCCTGATAGAAACCTGGCGGATGATGGCCAGACTTGAACAGGCTTGGCTGCTGACCCAGAACTTCTTCGCCTTGGTAGCCGGTAATCTCGATGAACGCACGATTGACGTGCACGATCAGCCCACGATGGTTGGTGACCAACACGCCTTCACGCGTGCAATCGAACACAGCCGCCGCCTGCCGCAGGCGTTCGCGATCAGCATGGCGCTCGCGCAAACGCGCGCCAATCCCCAGAAACGCGCACAAACGCGCCCGCGCCAGAAAGATCAGCCCGGCGCTGACCACCGCCAATACATAACCGTTGATCAGTTGCCAACGGGCAAGATCGACGGCGTTAGCGAAGAAATTGTTTAATAAATAACCAGCACCCTGCAGCCAGACGACTGCAACTACAAGATAGAGCAGCGCTGCACGCAAGGCATCGCGATAAGTGGCAGACATTCGGCCGTCCATGTCCCTACAAAAAGGTTGGGATTATAGGTCAAGAAACATCCAGCGACTCTTATCTGAAAGGGTGACTGGTTTTATCTGTGTGCTTGGTGATAATGCAACGGCTGTTTTTATCTTTATCGAGGGCCCTATAGCCTATGTGGTACGAAGGTTTTCTTGGTTTGTCGGCCTGGTCACTGGTCGCCGTCACCCTGCTCATGACCCATGTGACAATTGTCGCCGTCACGGTCTATCTGCACCGTTACTCCGCCCATCGCTCGCTGGAGCTGAATGCCGGGCTCAAACACTTTTTCCGCTTCTGGCTGTGGCTGACCACGGCGCAGAACACCCGCGAATGGACCGCCATTCACCGTAAACACCACGCCAAGTGCGAAACCGAAGATGACCCGCACAGCCCGGTCATCAAAGGTCTGTCCACTGTGCTGCGCACCGGCGCCGAGCTGTATCGCGCCGAAGCGCAAAACCCTGAGACCCTGCGCATTTACGGCAAAAACTGCCCCGAAGACTGGATCGAGCGCAACGTCTACAGCCGCTATCCGCTGCTGGGCGTGGCCATCATGGGCGTCATCGATCTGCTGCTGTTCGGCACCATCGGCATCACCATCTGGGCGATCCAGATGATGTGGATCCCGGTGTGGGCTGCCGGCGTGATCAACGGCCTGGGCCATGCCGTCGGCTACCGCAACTTCGAATGCCGCGACGCGGCGACCAATCTGGTGCCGTGGGGCATCCTGATCGGCGGCGAAGAACTGCATAACAACCATCACACCTACCCCAACTCGGCCAAGCTGTCGGTGAAGAAGTGGGAGTTCGACCTCGGCTGGGCCTGGATCAAAGTCTTCAGCTTCCTGCGTCTGGCCAAGGTGCAACGTGTCGCGCCGATTGCTCACCGTGTCGAAGGCAAGGGCAACCTGGACATGGACACCGCCATGGCGATCCTCAACAACCGCTTCCAGATCATGGCCCAGTACCGCAAGCTGGTCATCGGCCCGCTGGTCAAGCAAGAGCTGGCCAAGGTCGATCATTCGGTGCGTCACCAGTTCCACCGCGCCAAGCGTCTGCTCTCGCGGGAAACCAGCCTGCTGGAAGATCGCCATCATGTGCGCATCCAGACCATGCTCGAACACAGCCAGGCACTGAAGGTAATTTACGAAAAACGTCTGGCCTTGCAGCAGATCTGGGTCAAGACCAGTGCAAATGGCCACGACATGCTCGCCGCCATCAAGGAATGGATTCACGAGGCCGAGGCCAGTGGCATACATTCCCTGCGCGAATTCGCCGACCAGTTGAAAACCTACTCGCTGCGCCCTGCAGCGGTCTGAGACCGTTGATCGGTGCGTCCGGACTCCCGGGCGCACCCATCGGAACTTAGCACGCAATCCCCTATCTCAAAGACACTTCGCCACCCCGGCGGGCCGTACTGTGGTCGTTGTCGAATTCCGGCACGCCCATTGAGATCTGTGCCGATGGTCAACAACAACCAAAAAGACTCATCCCTCCCGCAATGGCCCGAGGCCGCGCAAACCCTCATGGCGTTGATGCACGCCCAAGGCGAAGTCGCCCGCCTGAGCGAGCGCGAGCAACTGTTCAGCGCCCTGCTGGTCAGCGTCAATGCCGTGCTGTGGGCCTTCGACTGGGAAACCCGGCAGGTGCTGTACGTCAGCCCCGCCTATGAACGAATTTTCGGCCGCTCCGCCGGCCTCCTGCTCGCCGACTACAACCAGTGGCGCGACAGCATCTACCCCGATGATCTGGACTACGCCGAACGCAGCCTCGCCGACGTCCTGCACAAAGGCGCCGTGGAAGATCGCGAATACCGGATCATTGCCGCCGACGGCCAAGTTCGCTGGATCAGCGATAAATGCTTCATCAATCGTCAGGACGAACCCGGACAACCGGTGGTGATTGTCGGTATCGCCGAGGACATCACCGATAAAAAGCAGATGGAAACCGAGCTGCAACGCTTGGCCACTACCGACGTGCTGACCCAAAGCAGCAATCGGCGCCACTTCTTCGAATGCGCCAATCGCGAATTCGAAGAGGCGCGCCTGCAAGGTTCGCCACTGGCATTCCTGCTGCTGGATATCGATGACTTCAAAGTGATCAACGACAGCTACGGCCATCCCGAGGGTGACAATGTGCTGCAACGGATCGCCGAGTGCGGTCGCGGATCGCTGCGACGAGGGGATCTGTTCGGGCGCATTGGTGGGGAAGAGTTTGCCGCCGTGTTCCCTGGCTGCGCGCCAGACATGGCAATGCAAGTGGCCGAGCGGCTGCAACGAGAGATTCAACGCTTGAATTTCAACCACAACGGCCAGACGTTCAGCATTACGGTGAGCCAGGGCCTGACCAGCCTCAACGAAGGCGATGACAGCCTCGACAGCCTGTTCGCCCGTGCGGATGCAGCGATGTACGAAGCCAAACGCCAGGGCAAAAACCGGATTATCTCTGCCTGACAACACAAAACAACTGTGGGTTTGTGAAAACTCCAGTTATTTGCGCATCCGCATCAATTCCGGTAGCCCGATCTTGAGCAACCGCGCCGTGCGGCTCTTCGCCAGTTCCTCAACACCTTCATGCTCCGTCAGGCGAGCCATCTGCGCCGCCATGTTCATCACCAGCGCCTCGCGGGAATACACCCCGCCGCCGAGCTGGTAGACAGAAGCAATCAGCTCACGCAACTCCAGCGGCAAACGCCAGCGTGTACGCAACGCCGAACCATACGCCGCGCCAAACTCGGCCAGCGCGTCGCCGACTTCCTCACACTCATCCAGCTCCCCGCCGGCCTGCTTCCACTCCTGCAAACAGCGCAGCAACGCCAGATCGCCCAAACGATGCAACATGCCGGCGCAATAGCAGCGCTCCTGATCCAGATCGAGCAAGCGCGCCAGGGTGCGAGCGTACTCCGCGGTGTGCAGCGACAACCCCCAGTAACGCTCGGCATAGTCCGCCAGACACGGATCGCTGAGCCTGGCGCTGCGCTTGAGCGCCAACCCCAGAATCAAGTTCATGCTTTGCCCAGTGCCCAGCCGATGCAGCGCCTGCGCCAACGTCTGCACCGGTGCACCGTGGTGCTGCGCCGCGCTGTTGGCTGCGGCGATCAGTACGGCGGTGATCTGTGGGTCGATGCGGATTTCCTCTTCCAGCAGCTTCAGGTCCAGCCCATTGGGATTGAGGCTGCGTTTGACCGCCACCTGCACATCGGTCATCAGCGGGGCGCCGTCAGTCTGCTCGCGGCGCCGCTCAAGGAACACCGACAAGGTCATGCCCGGCGCGAGTGCCGGCACTTCGCAGAACACTTCCTCACCGGCATTGAGCAACAAACCTTGCAGACGCTCCGTCAGGCTTTCCATGTTCAGGGGTTTGGTCAGGTACGCCGTCGGCGCCAGCGGAAGGGCTTCGCGCACGCTCGCGCTGTCGTTGCGGCTGCTCATCAGAATGAACGGCAGCGGCGGATTGCGTTTGCGCTGGCGCACGCTGCGCAACACGCTCAAGCCATCGACACCGGGCAGCTCCCAATCGACGATGGCCAGGTCATAGGGCACTTCGCTGAGCAGCGAGAGGGCTTGCTGGCCGTCGGCACACAGATCCAGCCGCGCATCGCAGCGCACGTTCAACAGCACTTGTTTGAGCAGGTCACGAGACCACGGGTCGGCCTCGGCAATCAGCACTCGGGGTACGGCGGGTAAATCAACGGCAGTCATGCGCGCTCTCCCTTGCAATGCCTGAACCTTAGCCAATACGGGCTGTTCGATACAGCGCTAAACCTGATGATGTGATTCCAGAGACGAAAAAAAACCCGCCGAACAGACTGTGTGAAAACCTAGCAATCTGCATCGCGGTTTAAGAAAATGCCCCGCATCGAAAGATACGGGGCATTTTTGTTATGGCTTACATCCAGGGTCAAGCGCGCGATCAGACCAGTCTTTTTCCAGTTTCTCTGGAAGATTTAATCCCTGAGGATCACCTCGTCCGCGTGATTGATGCCTTCGTTGCCAAGCTCGATCTCATACGGTTGGGGTTTGACAAGGCAGTGCCCAAAAACACAGGCCGTCCCTCATACGATCCGGCCGATCAGCTCAAGCTCTATCTGTATGGCTATTTCCAGCGTATCCGTTCCTCCCGTCGTCTCGAAGCCGAATGCCAGCGCAACATCGAAGTCATGTGGTTACTCAACCGCCTTAAACCCGATTTCAAGACCATTGCCGACTTTCGCAAGAACAACAAGCAGGCGTTCAGTGCAACCTGTCGGGCCTTTGTCCAGTTCTGCCGTACAGTCGGTTTGATTGCTGGCGATCTGGTTGCCATTGATGGCAGTAAATTTCAGGCGGTAGCCTCTTCGCGGCGCCATCTGAACGTAAAACAGCTCAAGCGCCAGCAGGAAAAACTGGACAAGCGCATCGCCCAATATCTGGCCGAACTGGATGAGGCCGATAAAGCTGAATCGGGTGAAACCATTGATCGCAGCGCCATCAAGACAGCGCTGGAGCAACTTGAAGCCCGGCAATTGAACAACCTGACCTGCCAGGCGCTGATGAATTCGATGGGGATCGAGCAGTTCAACACCGGCGAGAGCGATGCCCGAATGATGCGCACGCCCAAAGGCCCGCGAGTGGCTTACAACGTACAAACCGCCGTGGACGCTGAACACTGCTTGATCCTGCATCACGACGTGACACAAGACGGCAACGATACCCAGCAACTTGAGCCCATGGCCAAGGCGGCCAAAGAACAGTTGCAGCAGAGCGAGCTGAGCGTGACCGCCGATGCGGGCTACTCCAACGGCAAGCAGTTCCAAGCGTGTGAAGAGGCGGGCATTACGGCGTACATACCGCCCAATCGAGC
>NZ_JBIUWM010000036.1:0-16741 GCF_044743445.1 Pseudomonas sp. NPDC087615
AGGACTTTCACCTCCAAGTCGTTCGGCTCACCACCACAGTGAGCTGAACAGCGCCAGTCACGGCGCTACGCGCCATGCCTGGCGCACCACAAAAAGTGGAGCCTAATCAGGCTCCACTTGCAGTTTCAGGCTGTCGTCATCCAGCCGTTCGGTATGCCGCACTGTGCCTTGCAATCGTCGGCCTTCAACCCTGACCACCACGGTTTTCGCTTGGTCAAGGCTGTCGGGGAGCGGCGCTGACACCCGCAGGGCGAAGCTGAACGGGTCGTCTTCGACAGCTTCCAGCCCCACCTGACAATCGACACTTTTGGTGATACGACCGAACAGTGTGTCCAGGCCGTAATCCAGATGCGCCGGACTGCTGATGGTGCTCATGGTGCTCATGGTGCATTCCCCCCGATTTTTTCCAATCGCCAGGCAAAGCCTAGCTCGCCGGTCGCCACATGACGTTTTCCACGCCGAATTTTTCCGCCATAGGTTTGCTGGTCTTCTGCACCTTTTCGCGGCCGAAGCGCGGAATTCGACCCACTCCCGCGTCGCAGCTCGCCCAGTGCCACGCCTCGGCGTTGTCCATTTTGTCCGAGCGGATAATGAACGACTTGGGCGTGCCGTGAAGGGTGTAATCGATGACAAACAGTTTTGCGTTGTTCATAAAGCCCGTAATCCTCCCTGTGGTAATAGAAGGATCGCGGCGCGAGCGGAAAATTCACTCGGATTGTCGGACGGTATCTATCCATGGCGACGCGGTGGCGCACTGGTTACCATGACGCCTTCGCCAACCCCAATGAATGCTCGCCATGGCCCTCGCCGCGCCCCCCGATCTCAGTGACACCGATGTACCCGTGCAGCCGCTGGCGCGCACGTATCCGCGTGGTTTGTATATCGAGCCGCATGAGCATGTCTGGGGGCAGTTGTTGTATGCGATGAGCGGGGTGATGTGGGTTGAAACCCCGCACGAGGCGCTGGTGGTGCCGCCGCAACGGGCGGTGTGGTTGCCGCCCGGGGTGCCGCACGGGATTCGGGTGGTGTCGGATTTGCAGATGCGCAATATCTACTGGCGTCCGGCGCTCGCGGCGACGCTGGATGAGACGGTGCAGGTGATCGAGGTCGGCGGGTTGCTGCGTGAGTTGATCGTCGGGCTGGTGGAGCAGGGCGACAGTGGTGAGCCGGCCTACTACGAGGCGATGGTCGGCTTGGCCTTGCTGGAGCTAAAACGCGCCAGGCGTTCGCCGTTGAAGATCCCGTTGCCGGACGATTCCGACCGGCGCTTGATGAATGTGTGTCAGGCGGTGATGGCCGCGCCGTCGCTGGAGATTTCTTTCGAACAGCACGCGGAACACGCCGGGGCCAGCGTGCGTACATTGGCGCGGTTGTTCAAGGACTGCCTGGGCATGGGCTTCGCCGAATGGCGGCGGCAAGTGCAACTGGCGACGGCGGTGGCGCAGTTGATCCAAGGCGTTGCCGTGAGCGTCATCGCCCGTGAGCTGGGCTATTCGCCGAGCAGTTTCAGCGACATGTTCCGCCGGGAGCTGGGTGTTCCCCCCTCACAATTCACGGCAGACTGAACGCAGATCCTGTGGGAGCGGGCTTGCTCGCGAAGGCGGTGTGTCAGGCAATAGAAATATCGACTGGTACGACGCTTTCGCGAGCAAGCCCGCTCCCACCGGGATTGTCGGCGTACTTCAGGCATTTGGCCGATATTCAGAAGTCCTTGGCCGGTACTGACGGCCTCCTTTCCCTAGACTCTGCCCATTCCCTTTACGCGGCGGAGTTTTCTCCATGAACTACCTGATTTCGCTGGGCATCGGCCTTGGTGTCGGCCTGCTCTACGGTGCGCTGGATTTCCGTTCTCCAGCCCCACCGGCCATTGCGCTGGTTGGCTTGCTGGGCATGCTCGCGGGTGAGCAGTTGTGGCCGATGGGCCGGCAACTGGTGGCCGGTTGGTTGTCCTGAGTTCCCTCTTTCTTATTCGGTGGATGTGTCCATGAAAGCACTGCAATTCGATAAAACCGGCGACTTGTCTTCCCTGCGCTACGTTGAAGTGCCGACCCCGGTGTCCGGCGATGATGAAGTATTGGTCGAGATCAAGGCCGCCGGCCTGAACCCCAGCGACGTGAAAAACGTACTCGGGCGTTTTCCCTACACCACGCTGCCACGCATTCCCGGGCGGGATTTTGCCGGGGTTGTAGTCCAAGGCCCGCAGGCGTTGATCGGTCAGGAAGTCTGGGGCACCGGGCGTGAGCTGGGTTTTTTCGCCGATGGCTCCCATGCGCAATTCGTCAAACTCCCGATCAAGGGCGTTGCGCATAAACCGTCGCACCTGAGTTTCGCCCAGGCTGCCAGCCTCGGCGTGCCGTACACCACGGCGTGGGATGCGCTGGAGCGCAGTCTGGTAACCGCCGAAACCCGTTTGCTGGTGATCGGCGGCGGTGCGGTGGCCACGGCGGCGTTGGCGTTGGCCAACGTTCGCGGCGCGCGGTTGTTGGCAGCGGCGCGGCGGCCGGAGCAGGTCAAGGACTTGCAAGCGCAGGGCTACCAGACGCTGCAATTGGATAAACCTGAAGACCTCGGCGCGCAGGTCAACGCGGTGTATGCCGGCGGTGCCGATGTGATCTTTGACACCACTGGTTTCTGGTTGCCGGCCTCCGTTGCGGCACTCGCGCCGTTCGGCCGCATCGCCATCATCGCCGCACCGACCGACGGCCATGTGCAGTTGCCGGCATTGGCGCTGTATCGCAAGGGCGGTTCGGTGGTCGGCATCAACTCGTTGCTGTACGGCGTTGAAGCGTGCGCGGCCATGTTGGAACAATTCGGGCGCCTCTTCGATGAAGACTTGCTGCCGTTGCCGCAAGGGCTGGTGGAAGCGCCGCTGGCCGAAGGTCTGGCGCGGTATACCGAGGTCAATCAGGGCAGTGGCGACAAGGTCATCCTGATTCCCTGATACACCACATAGCAAAACGGTGGGAGCGGGCTTGCTCGCGAATACGGTGTGTCAGGCAATAGAAATATCGACTGATACGACGCTTTCGCGAGCAAGCCCGCGCTCACCGTTTTTATCGTGTGAGGTTCAGGATTGCGGGACGCCGTTTTCCCAGGCAGACCAGTGCTTGAGGATGTCTTGCACCAGCGGATTACCGGCGCGGTAGAGGTTTTCGAGTGCCGGGACGAAGCCGCCCTGATCGGCGTATTTGAGCAAGTTGTCCACTTCACTGCCGCCCGGGGCCGGGCGGTCGAAGTCGGAGCCGGCGCGCACCACGGCCAGGCGCTGCACGTCGACCAGACCTTCGCGGCTGGCGCGCAGCAGCGCTTCATAAGTCGAGTTGTCTTCCTGTTGAGTCGTGCAGTATTCGCCCTTGTTGTCGGTCAACAGTTTGGTCCAGACCTCGGCCCGTTCGCTCAGGCGCGTGCCGGAGAACCAGGTGTTGCCTGCCAGTGTGTCGCAGCGAGTGACGACTGGCGGCTGATTGGCCGGGGCGGCGGGGTATTTCAGGCGCCACGCGGCAGATTCCTTGCTCTCGCTCAGTTCCACGTTGTGGCTCAGCGAGAAGGCTTTGGCCTGCAACGTCGGGTTGAGTTCGAACACTTCGGTCTTGTAGTCCAGCGGCGGTTTTTCGTTCGGGCCCTGGGTGTTGATGCCCAGATAACCGTTCGGCCAGCTCGACGGTGCGTCGCGTGAATCCAGCTCCCACTGCGTGCCGAACTCCACCAGATAATGCGCCCACGCGGCGGTGCCGAGGGTGCCGTGTTTGGGGCTGATCCCGGCAATGCCGGCGATCAGGAAGTAGCTTTTGCGCAGGTCGAATTTCGGCGACAAGGCCAGTGCCAGGGTCGACGCGGCGGCGTTGGTCTGACCCATGCCGGTGGTCAACAGGCACACCTGCTGCGTGTTGCAGCGGATGGTCGGGTATTCGGCGGACAGGCCCGGCACGCGGATTTGCTGCTTGAGCTCCAAGCGATCAATCCAGTTCTGTGCCTCGGGGGCGAACATGGTGATCAGGACAACCTTGGGCTGGATCGGCGCTTCGACAGCCCACGCCGTGGAAGAGAGCAGGGCGGCTGCGGCCAGTGAAACTCGCATCATTGCTTGCATGAACATCTCCTGAATTCAGAACTGATAACCGATGCCGGCGTAGTAACCCCAGCCGTTGGAACGGGCGCGGAAATTACCGTCGCCGAAGTTCAACTCACTGCCGTCCTCCCAGTTGCCCCCGTTGTGGAAATAACGCCCCACCAGCGTGAAGCGCAAATGCGTGAACGAGTACAACAAGACATTGGTCGCCACCGTGGCGTTGGCGGTGCGTGCCGGATTGTCCTTGTGCATGTCGGAGCCGAAATCGAAGTTGGTAAAGCCGATATAGGTCAGCGAGGCGCCGTTGCTGTAACTGTCGATGGGGATGATGTACTTGAGTTGGGCGCGGTAGCCGTCCCAGGAATACTCATTGCTCGCACCGTAGTTTTCCCACTGGTAACGCCCATACAGGTTGGCCGACAGATTGACCCGCGAATGGGTGTCGATGTCGGTGCCGAAGCCGCTGTAGAGGGTATTGGCGCGGTTCTCTTTGCGACTGCCGTGGTCGTATATCCAGTCGAACGCTACGTACCATTCCTTGAACGGGCCGATGGCCAGGCTACGGCCGGCGAGGTAGTCGATGGAGATGCGCGGCTCATGCTCCATGAACACCGGCGAACCGTGGTCCCACACGCCTTTGTCATGGCTGTTGCCGATGTTGAAAATCTTCGGCACGTCGATGTAGCCGTACAGCTCGAACGGGCCTTTGCGCCCGAAATATTCGTATTCCAGGTAGATATCGTCGGCCGGTTGCGGGCCGAAGCTGATGTCTTTACTGCCGATCAGGGTCAGGTCCTGGTTGTACCAATCCGACAGGTACGCCCCTTTTTTCGACGGGCTGGCTTCGGGGCTGAGGGTTTCGCCCTGGGCGGACTCTTCGGTTGGCGTCGATTGCGCCAGAGCACTTTGGCTGAGAAGTCCGGTAACGCCGGCCAGTAGCAAGGAAACAGCAAACGTGCGCGCAAATGGGGCGCGAAGAAGGGATGCGCTGTGCATTCAAAGTCCTTTTTTACGGATCAAGGCCCGGGTCTGCGGGCCTGTAGGGTTTTGTGACGAAAATGCCGGGATTGACGGCTCGCAAACGTTTGCATAAGCCGTACCAATTCTTTCTTGAACGTTGAAAATCCCCAGTGGGAGCGCGCTTGCTCTGCCTGCAGACTGGCTCCCGCAGGCGAACGCATTTCAAATGTGGGAGCGGGCGTGCTTGCGAAGGGCTCCTGCGATTCACCGCACAAATCCGCCACCCCGCGCTCTGCTAGAATCCGCCCCATTCCCTGCCAGAGACTTCCCCATGAGCGAGCCGATTCGTTTGACCCAATACAGCCATGGCGCCGGTTGCGGCTGCAAGATTTCCCCGCAGGTGCTGGAGGTGATCCTCGCCGGCAGCGGCGCGCAGAACCTCGACCCGAAACTGTGGGTCGGCAACGCCTCGCGTGATGACGCGGCGGTGTATGAGATCGATGCCGAGCGCGGCGTGGTGTCGACCACGGACTTTTTCATGCCGATTGTCGATGACCCGTTCGACTTCGGCCGCATTGCCGCCACCAACGCGATCAGCGACATCTATGCGATGGGCGGTGATCCGCTGATGGCGATTGCGATCCTCGGCTGGCCGGTCAATGTGCTGGCGCCGGAAGTGGCGCGGGAAGTGATTCGTGGCGGGCGTGCGGTGTGCGACGAGGCGGGGATTACGCTGGCGGGCGGGCATTCGATCGATGCGCCGGAGCCAATCTTCGGTCTGGCGGTCACCGGTCTTGTCGAAAAGCGCCACATGAAACGCAATGACACCGCCACGGCCGGTTGCCTGCTGTACCTGACCAAACCGCTGGGCATCGGCATCCTCACCACCGCTGAAAAAAAGGGCAAGTTGCGCGCCGCCGATGTCGGTGTGGCCCGCGACTGGATGTGTACCCTGAACAAACCCGGCAGCCGTTTCGGCAAACTCGCCGGTGTCACCGCGATGACCGACGTCACGGGTTTCGGCCTGCTCGGGCATCTGGTGGAAATGGCTGATGGCAGCCAGCTCACGGCGCGCATCGCCTATGACCGTGTGCCACGCCTGGACAGCATCGAGTATTACCTCGATCAGGGCTGTGTGCCCGGCGGCACGTTGCGCAACTTCGACAGCTATTCGAGCAAGGTCGGCCGCGTGCAGGAACTGCACAAGCGTGTGCTGTGCGATCCGCAAACCAGCGGGGGCCTGCTGATTGCCGTAACGCCTGAAGGCAATGACGAGTTCCTCGCCGTCGCCGCCGAACTGGGCCTGAACCTTGCGCCAATCGGCGAACTGGTTGAGCGACAGACCACCGCAGTCGAGGTGATTTGATGCTCCGAGACTGCACGGATTACCGCGACATTTTCCTCAACGACCGACCGCTGATGGACGCCCGCGCGCCGATTGAATTTGCCCACGGCGCGTTTCCCGGTGTGGTCAATCTGCCGCTGATGAACGACATCGAGCGGCAGAGAATCGGCACCTGCTACAAACAGCAGGGTCAGCAAGCGGCCATCGAATTGGGCCATCAACTGGTGTCCGGTGCGGTGAAGGCCGAGCGCATTCAGGCCTGGGCCGACTTCGCCCGGGCCCATCCTGATGGTTATCTCTATTGTTTTCGGGGTGGCTTGCGTTCGCAGATCACCCAGCAGTGGTTGCGTGACGAGGCCGGTATCGACTATCCACGCGTCGGTGGTGGCTACAAAGCGATGCGCAGTTTTCTGATCGACACCCTTGAGCAAGCCATCGCGCAATGTGATTTCGTCTTGCTGGGCGGCATGACCGGCACGGGTAAAACCGAAGTGCTGGTGCAGTTGCGCAATGGGCTGGACCTGGAAGGACACGCCAACCATCGCGGCTCCAGTTTTGGTAAACGTGCCACCGGGCAGCCGTCGAATATCGATTTTGAAAACCGTCTGTCAATCGACATCCTCAAGAAGCGCGAGGCGGGCATCGAGCAGTTTGTGCTGGAGGACGAAAGCCGGGTGGTCGGCAGTTGTGCGTTGCCGCTGCCGATTTATCAGGGCATGCAGCAGTACCCGATGGTCTGGCTGGAAGACAGTTTTGAGGATCGTGTCGAGCGGATTCTGCGTGACTATGTGGTGGACCTGTCGGCGGAATTTTCGGCGGTGCATGGCGAAGATGGATTCGTGCTGTTCTCGGAGCGGCTGCTGGAAAGCCTGAATAACGTGCAGAAGCGTTTGGGTGGCGAACGTCATCAACGGATGTTGATGTCGATGGAAGAAGCGCTGGCCGAGCAGGGGCGTAGCGGTGCGGTTGATCTGCATCGCGGCTGGATCGAGGGGCTGCTGCGTGAGTATTACGACCCGATGTATGTGTTTCAGCGGGAGAAGAAGGGCGGGCGGATCGAGTTTGCCGGGGAGCGGGGGGCGGTTCTTGAGTATCTTCGTGAGCGGGTGAGTCAGAAAAATTGATGTTGGAATGGCCACTTCGCGAGCAAGCCCGCACACATGGGTTTTGTGAACGGCACTGCCCCCCTGTGTGCGGGCTTGCTCGCGAAAGCGCCGGATCAGGCGACATCGCAATCAGGTGGGACAGGTTTGCTTGCCATGATCCAGCCCTTGCTTGTAGCTGTGGCTTTGCAAACTGGCCTTGCCGTTGTGCCAGGTCAGTGTCAGCACGTACAGCGAATCGAAATCACTGGAGGCCCAATCATCGGTGATGGTCTGTTTCTCACCCACCGCTTTGCCGGCCACCTTGTTGATCAGCTCCGGCAGATAGCCATGGGACCAGGCGGTGTAGATCGTCGAGTTGTGATACTTGTCTTCGAGCAGTTCGCGGGCCAAGTCGCTGGTGTCATTGGCCGAAAACTCGATATTCACGGGCAGGCCGAGTTTGATCGCAGCGGGGCTGATGGTCATCAGTGGACGAATGTAGCTGTAGGAGTTGTCCAGCTCACCTTCCTCGACATTGCGCGTCGGATTGGCGGCGAACACATAATTGGCCTTGCCGAACTTTTCCGGCAGCAGCGTCGATAGATCGATGGCGCGATTGAGGCCTTGGCAGTTGAGTTGACCGAGACCGCCCTCGGGTTTTTCCGCGTGGCGCAAAAACACCAGCGTCTGGGTACCGTCGACCGGTTGTGCGCGGCTCTCACTGGACTCAAGTGACAGAAACAATGCACTGACTGCCAGCAGCGAGGGCAGGGCCACATAAGCGCGTTGTTTGAAGCGTTTGGCGAAACTCAGCAGGTTCGTCATGAAATAAAAGGTTCTTCAGCATATTCGGTTAAGGCTGACAAACCTCTGCACCTCGGGCTCCCAGCACCGGGTGTTTTCCATGTCGTGAACGGCGTCCTTTGCAATAAAGGCATAGCTCAGAGTCCCCTGAGGCCGGTTTGGTTCGATCCTGGCTTTTGCACGTTAGCCGCAGGATGTGACGATTCGTGCATTATGATCGGGTCTCTTTTGTGACTGGATGCTTCCCATGACCGATCTGTCCGCGTTCCCGATCACCCAGAAATGGCCGGCGCATTACCCCGACTGGATTCAGCTCTATTCCTTGCCTACCCCCAACGGCGTCAAAGTCTCGATCATGCTTGAAGAGATCGGCCTGCCGTACGAGCCGCACCGCGTCGGTTTCGACAGCAACGATCAGTTGTCCGCCGAGTTCCTGTCGCTGAACCCGAACAACAAGATCCCGGCGATCCTCGATCCCCACGGCCCGCAGGACCAACCGCTGCCGCTGTTCGAGTCCGGCGCGATCCTGATTTATCTGGCTGACAAGAGCGGTCAGCTCCTGGCCCAGGAAGGCGCACTGCGCTATGAAACCATCCAGTGGCTGATGTTCCAGATGGGCGGCATTGGCCCGATGTTTGGCCAGCTCGGTTTCTTCAATAAATTCGCCGGCAAGGATTACGAGGACAAACGTCCGCGTGATCGCTACGTGGATGAAAGCAAACGCTTGCTCAATGTGCTCGACAAGCGCCTGGAAGGCCGCAACTGGATCATGGGCGAGCGCTACACCATCGCTGATATCGCCACGTTCCCGTGGGTGCGTAATTTGATTGGTTTCTACGAGGCGGGTGATTTGGTTGGTATTCAGAATTTCCCGAATGTCACCCGTGTGCTGGAGCGATTTGTGGCGCGGCCGGCGGTGGTGCGTGGCTTGAGCATTCCTCAATAAGGACGGTGTATGCGTTCATTCGATTTCAAGCAAGTCGATGTTTTCAGCCAGATAGCGCTTAAAGGCAATCCGCTGGCGGTGGTTTTTGGCGCCGACGCTCTGAGCGATCAGTGCATGGCCGCATTTGCCTCCTGGACCAATTTGAGTGAAACCACCTTCATTCTTGAACCGCAAGATCCGCGCGCCGATTATCGGGTGCGGATCTTCACGACCCTGAGCGAATTGCCGTTTGCCGGTCATCCGACACTCGGCACCTGCCATGCCTGGCTGGAAGCAGGTGGGGTGCCCAAAGGCAATGACATCATTCAGGAGTGCGGCGTCGGGCTGGTACGGATACGCCGCGAGGGCGCAGAACTCGCGTTTCTCGCCCCGCCATTGCTAAGGTCGGGACCGGTCGAGGCCGAAGTCATGACGCGGGTGCAGCGGGGGCTGGGACTTAGCGGCGACGCCATTGTCCGCGCGCAATGGGTGGACAACGGCGCTGGGTGGTTGGCGGTGATGCTCAAGGACCGGCAGCAGGTGCTGACTCTGCAACCGGACCATTCACAGATGCTGGGATTGGCCGTTGGCGTCATAGCACCGTGGAATCCTGAGCGTGACGGCGATGAGGCCCAGTTCGAGGTCCGTGCGTTTATTTCCGGTGATGGGATGCCGGAGGACCCGGCCACCGGCAGCTTGAATGCCGGGATTGCCCAATGGTTACTGGGCGAGGGCATGGCGCCAGACGCTTATACGGTCAGTCAGGGCTTGAGCATGGGCCGGGCAGGGCGGATTCGGATCAGCCGACTTGGCGATGAAATCTGGGTCGGCGGGTCTGTGGTGACGTGCATTGCAGGACAGCTGACGCTCTGACCGCAAAATGCATCGGGGGGGAAGCCAGCGATTATTGCGTACGCGGTAATGCACTCTTGATTGATCCAGGTTTGTACCGCGCCCCCCGCAAGGCATAAGCTTCGCCCCCTACGACTTTCGTCTCATCTGCAGGTTTCAGGAAAGCCCCATGTCCAGTCAGTTCCCCGAAGCACGTCCCCGCCGTCTGCGCCGCAATGCGAGCCTGCGCAGTCTGTTCCAGGAAACCGAGTTCAGCCTGAACGATCTGGTGCTGCCGATTTTCGTCGAGGAAGAAATCGACGACTTCGTGCCGATCAAGAGCATGCCGGGGGTGATGCGTATCCCCGAACGCAAACTGGCCGGCGAGATCGAGCGTTATGCCCGCGCCGGCATCAAGTCGGTGATGACCTTCGGCGTGTCCCATCATCTGGATGGCAACGGCAGCGACACCTGGCGCGAAAACGGTCTGGTCTCGCGCATGTCGCGCATCGCCAAGGATGCTGTGCCGGAAATGATCGTGATGTCCGACACCTGCTTCTGCGAGTACACCGATCACGGCCACTGCGGCGTGATGCACAACCATGAAGTGGATAACGACCAGACCCTGGTCAACCTCGGCAAACAAGCCGTGGCGGCGGCCCGTGCCGGCGCTGATGTGATTGCGCCGTCGGCGGCGATGGACGGTCAGGTGCGGGCGATTCGTCAGGCTCTCGACGCGGCCGGTTTCACTCAGATTCCGATCATGGCCTATTCGACCAAATTCGCTTCGGCGCTTTACGGCCCGTTCCGCGAGGCCGGTGGCAGCGCGCTCAAGGGCGACCGCAAAAGCTATCAAATGAACCCGATGAACCGCCGCGAAGCCCTGCGCGAATCGCTGCTGGACGAGCAGGAAGGCGCCGATGCGCTGATGGTCAAACCGGCCGGTGCGTATCTGGACATCATCCGCGACATCCGTGAAGCCTCGAACCTGCCGCTGTCGGCGTATCAGGTCAGCGGTGAGTACGCGATGATCAAGTTCGGCGCTCAGGCGGGCGCGATTGATGAAGATCGCGTGGTGCGCGAAAGCCTCGGCGCGATCAAACGTGCCGGTGCGGATCTGATCTTCACTTACTTTGCGATGGACCTGGCCCTGGCCGGCATCTGACAAACACCATAAATCCAAACTGTGGGAGCGGGCTGGCTCGCGAAAGCGGTGTGTCAGGCGACAGCTCTGTGTCTGACATACCCTCTTCGCGAGCAAGCCCGCTCCCACAGTTAGATCCGCGTTCCTACCAGGTTTCATATTCAGGCTTCGGCACAGGATCGGCCTGCCTCGATAAAACGGACGCAACGCAAAAAAACGGTGGGAGCGGGCTTGCTCGCGAAAGCGCTGTGTCAGGCGACAGCTCTGTGTCTGACATACCCTCTTCGCGAGCAAGCCCGCACATTGATGTCAGGCGCAGGCGAAAAATGGCCTGATCCCCTGGTCGTGGAAATAGCGTTCGATCACTTTCGGATCGGCGCTGTTATCGGCAATCGCCACGTAGGTGTCCGGGCGCAGCAGATAGAAGCCGTTACGCGCCAAACCCGCCGTTTCAAACGCCGGGCGCCAGTCGAGCACATGCAGCGGCAGATGATGTGCGTGACACCAGGCAATCATTTCGTCGCTGGTGTCACCGTACACATGCACCTGCCAGCACGGCTGCTTGAGCGGCTCGTAATTATCCCCTTCACCGTCATGCGCCCACGGCAAGCGATCGCCGCCGTGGACGTGGCCGGCCGTGCCCTGGCTGAGCGGCATGCCGCGATAGTTGAGGGTGACTTGCGAGACGGTGCGAAAGAGGAACTCGCGGCTCGTTTCGAATGAGGCGAGTTTCGGGATCAGAAACGGTGCCAGCCGCGTGCGCAGCAGGTCGGCCATGCGCCCTTCGGCGGTGACGAAACTGAAGACTTTGTCGGTGGTCGATACTAACCGCCGGGCGAAGGCGATGCGCTCCGTTTCGTAAGTATCGAGCAGCTTGGCCTCGGCAGCGCCGCTGAGCACGGCGGCGAGTTTCCACGCCAGATTGATTGCGTCACCAATGCCGGTGTTCATGCCCTGACCGCCCGCCGGGCTGTGGACGTGCGCGGCATCGCCGAGCACAAACGCGCGGCCACTGCGAAAGTGCTCCGCCACGCGGTGATGCACGCGGTAGGTGGAGAACCAGTGGACATCTTCGATTTGGACTTTCAAATGTTCGATGGCGCGGCGGCTGACGTCGGAAAACGCCAGGGTTTCGGCGCGCTGCGCACGTTCGTCGCGCACCGTCCCGATCAACCGCGCCCGCCCTTCGCCCGCCAACGGGAAGACCGCGAGAAAATCTGCTTCATCCAGATCCAGGTGCAGTTCGCCATTCATGGCCGGGCCGCTGGCCTTGACGTCCGCCACGTAGAAAATCTGCTGATAGGTGCCGCCGGGAAAACCGCTGTCGAGGGTTTTTCGCACGATCGAACGGGCGCCATCTGCACCGGCCAGGTAACAGGCCTGGCAAATCTCCTGCTCGCCATCGGGAAGGCGTAAATGCGCGGTGAGGCCGTCGCCGGTTTCCTCGAAGCGCTCAAGTTCGGTATTGCGCTCGACCACGACGCCATAGTCTTCGAGACGCTCGATCAACAGCCGTTCGTGTTCGTCCTGCGGGAATATTTCGACGAAGGCGTAGGGTGTCAGGCCTTCGCCGATGCGGTTCAGTGGCAGTTGCGCGACCGGTTTGCCGTTGACCCAGAAGTTCGCCGCTGCCACCCGATGGCCGTTGCGCACGATGGTGTCGGCCAGGTCCAGTTGCCGGTATAGCTCCAGGGTTCGCGCCTGTACCGCCAGCGCCCGGGAGGTGGTGCCCGGGGCTGAAGTCTTGTCGATGATGCGCACGCGCACGCCCAGTTTGCTCAGCCACAGGGCCAGCACCAGGCCGGTGGGGCCGGCGCCAATGATCAGTACGTCGCTGCGGTTCATGGGCCTGTCCTCCGTTTGCTGTGGAGCAAGTATGGATCAGAAGAAGAGGATGGCCAGATGATCAGCCAGACGGGAAAAAGCCCCGCAACCGTGAAGTTGCGAGGCCTTTTTCGGGCTACGATGTTGCTTAGAAGTCGATAGTGCCCGACAACTTCGCCACTCGCGGTTCACCTTGCGTCAGATAACCGCCCTGAGCTGATGCCCAGTATTTCTTGTTCGCCAGATTCTCCACGCCCAAACGCAGGGTCACGTCTTTCTCCGACACCTTGAAGGCGTAACGCGCGCCGGCGTCGAAGCGGTTCCAGGTCGGCAGGCTGAGGTTGTTCGCCGCGTCGGCGTATTGGCCGCCGGTGCGCAGCATCCGCGCATTCAGCGCAACGCCTTGCAGGCCGGGTACATCCCAGTCCACGCCCGCGTTGAACTGGAAGGTCGGCACGCCGATGGCACGGTTGCCGTCGTTGGCGCCGTTGAGGGTGTTCTTCAGTTCGGTGTCCATCAGGGTCAGGCCGGTGATCAGGCGCAGGCCGTTGATCGGCTCGCCGAACACGTTCATTTCCACGCCTTTGTTGATCTGCTCGCCTTCACGCACGTATGTGCAGGTGCTGGCGCTGTCGATTTCACAATAGCCGTCGCTAGGCTGCTCGATGCGGTACACACCCAGGCTCGCGCCGTAGGTGCCCATGTCAACTTTGACCCCGGCCTCGGTCTGCTTGGAACGGGCCGGTGCATAGACTTCGTTGCCGTTGGTCACGCGAAAGCCGCCGGAGCTGGTCGGCGAGGTCGGGCCCTGGGCGAGGCCTTCGATGTGGTTGGCGTAGAGCGACACATGCTCCCACGGCTTGAACACGATGCCGTACACCGGCGTGGTGATCGATTCGTCGTAGCTCGACGAGCGCGGGCCGCTGCCATAGCTGGCGTAACCGTAACCTTGCACGACCAGTTGCTGACGACGCAGGCCAGCGGTGATCAACAGGCGATCATCGAAGAAACCGAGGGTGTCGGAAATCGCGAGGCTGCGGTTGAAGGTCTTGCCGACGATGCCCGGGTCGTTCACATCGCCACCGGAAAAGTTGCCGACCGGCGACGGGGTTTGCACCGGGTGATAGATGTTGTTGCTGTAGCGGGTCAGGTCGAAATCATAGGCGCTGCGCTGCTCGGCCCAGATCCCGGTCAGGCCGAAATTGAGCTTGTGGCTCACCGGGCCGGTGTTGAATTTGCCATTAAGGCCGGCCATGACGCTGGTGTTGTCTTCATCGTGAGGGATGAACGAGCCGGTGGTGAACGAGGCGCCATTGTTACCGACCAGCGTGGTCGAGTTGTAGCGCCCGACTTCACGGGTGTGCTTGGCGCCGCCGGCCGCGTAGGCGGTCCAGTTGTCATTGAGTTCGTACTCGGCGCGGAGCATGCCGAACGTATCTTCGATGTCGGTATAGCCCCACTTCGGCGCGTAGTTGGTGTCGGCCGATGGCGCATCCGGAATGTGTGTGGCAGTGCCTAGGTTGACCGAGTTGCGGCCACCGTTGACGCGCTCTTTCTGGTAAGCGAAATCACCGGAAACCCGCAGGGCATCGCCACGGTAGTCCAGGCCAATGGCGAACAGTTTAGAGCGCTGGTTCTCGTGATCAATAGCGGTATCGCCTTCGCGCTGGGACAGGTTGACCCGCGCGCCGAAGCGGTTGTCTTCACCGAAACGCTGGCCGATGTCGACGTGATGACCGATGCGGCCTTCGCTGTTGATATCGCTGGTATAGCGGCGCAGCGGTATGTCACCGGCGCGTTTGGGTTGCAGGTTGACGCCACCGCCGATGCCCGAGCCGGTCGGGGTTACGCCATTGATAAAGGCGTTAGGGCCCTTGAACACTTCCACGCGCTCCAGAGCGTCGGTGGAAATGATCTGCCGTGGCAGCACGCCGTACAGGCCGTTATAGGAAATATCGTCACCGTTGAGCGGCAATCCACGGATCATGAAAACCTGCGCCTGGTTGCCGTAGCCCGAGGCTTGGCGCACGGAGGAATCGTTGAGCAGCACATCGGCGACGTTTTCAGCCTGCTGATCCTGGATCAGTTGCTCGGTGTAGGACGCGGCGCTGAACGGTACGTCCATCATGTCCTGATTGCCCAACACGCCCAATTGGCCGCCGCGAGCGACCTGACCACCGGCGTAGGCTGGGGGCAGGGCATCTGGCGCTGGGGCCTGAGCGTTGATGTTGACGTTGTCGAGCACCAGTTGTTTGTTATCGCCTTCGGCGGCGTGAGCGGTGACAGTCAGGGAGCACAGCAGGGCGAGAAGCGTCGGACGAAAGGGAGCAGCGAGTCGAGCTGAAGCGGGCATGTTTCGTACCTGGAGGCGCACGGCCAATGAGAAAAATAAGGGCGGCGCGGAACTCCTTGCGCAAATGCGACTCCAGGTGCAAATGATAGGTTTTCTCAGTAACGCATTGCAATCAGTTTGTCATCACCTTGAGCTACCGAAGGGATTGTGTATGGTTAACCCGCCTCAACGGACTGGATGATGGAGCCGCATGCACACCCCTCGATTACTGATCACCCTCGCAGCCCTGCTCGTACTCGGCGGTTGCGCCAGTCAGCGCAGCGGCGAGCCCGCCCCGCGTCCTCCCGCCGAAGTGAAGGCCGAGATCGTGCGGCTGATGCCGGCCAAAATCGCCGATCGCCAAGGCTGGGCCACCGATATCTACGCCGCGTTCGCCGCGCAGAAGATCAGCCCGACCACGCAGCATCTGTGCTCGGTGTTGGCCGTTGCCGAACAGGAGTCAACCTTTCAGGCTGACCCCACAGTGCCGGGCCTGGGCAAAATCGCCCGCGACGAAATCGACCGTCGTGCCGGCAAAATTCATATCCCCGGTTTGTTGGTCAGCGGCGCCCTGCAAGTGCGTTCTCCCAATGGCAAAAGCTACAGCGAGCGCTTGAATGCGGCGCGTAGCGAGAAAGAGTTGAGCGCAATTTTCGACGACTTCATCGGCATGGTGCCAATGGGCGGCACGTTGTTTGGCGGCTTCAACCCTGTGCACACCGGCGGGCCGATGCAGGTCAGCATCGAATTCGCCGAGCAGCATGCCAAGGATTATCCGTACCCTGTGGACGGCACGATCCGCCATGAAGTGTTCAGTCGTCGCGGGGGTATGTATTTCGGTATCGCCCATTTGCTCGGCTACCCCGTCAGTTATCGCGAACCGCTGTACCGCTTCGCCGACTTCAACGCCGGTTGGTACGCCAGCCGCAATGCCGCGTTTCAGAACGCCGTCAGCCGTGCTTCGGGCATCCCCTTGGCACTGGATGGCGACCTGATTCGCTATGACTCGATCATGCCCGGCAGCACCGAACTGGCCGTGCGCACCCTCGGCAAGTCCCTGGGCATGCGCAATCCGACGATTCGCGATCAATTGGAAAAGGGCAAAACCCTGGAATTTGAAGAGACCAGGCTTTATCAGCGAGTATTCGAGTTGGCCGAGAAAACCGAAGGTAAAACACTGCCGCGTGCTGTATTGCCGGGGATCGTGCTGCAGAGCCCGAAAATCACCCGCAAACTGACCACCGCGTGGTTCGCCAAGCGGGTGGATGAGCGCTACAAGCGCTGTATGGCGAAGGCTGGCTGATTGTTGCAGACATAAAAAACCCGGCTGATGGGAGCCGGGTTTTTCTGGTTTGTTGCGATGACGCCATTCATTCAAGCGTTGCGCAGTTCGTTCAGGCGATCAGCACCACCTTCAGCGAC
>NZ_JBIUWM010000036.1:16835-63832 GCF_044743445.1 Pseudomonas sp. NPDC087615
GCGACGGTGTTGCCTTGCAGACGATCCGAACCATCAGCGGCGACGGTGTTGCCTTGCAGACGATCCGAACCATCAGCGGCGACGGTGTTGCCTTGCAGGCGATCCGAACCATCAGCGGCGACGGTGTTGCCTTGCAGGCGATCCGAACCATCAGCGGCGACGGTGTTGCCTTGCAGACGATCCGAACCATCAGCGGCGACGGTGTTGCCTTGCAGACGATCCGAACCATCAGCGGCGACGGTGTTGCCTTGCAGACGATCCGAGCCATCAGCGGCGACGGTGTTGCCTTGCAGACGATCCGAACCATCAGCGGCGACGGTGTTCTGGTACAGACGATCCGAGCCATCGGCGGCGATCATCGTGTGGGCCGGGGTAGCGGCAAAAGCGTTAACTGCGAAAACCGAGAAAGCGATGCTGAGAAGAGTTTGGCGTTTCATGATGGTGTGCTCCGGGGTGTTATTGGTTGGTATGGAGCGGATGTTACGCCGGAGATTTTTTATGAGAACTTCATTGCTGTGATGGTGAATATCGACGCCGATGATGATTGCCAGAACCCGCAGCTTAGCGCTTCACAACACCTTCACTGCGCGCCCGATCGCCTGAATCGGCCCGGTCGGTTTGCCAATCGGCGAACCGTTGGCGCCTTCCAGCGTCAGCTCGAACAGCTGATTGGGTTGCAGCGGCGGCAATTTGTCCAGCGGCACTTTCAGCGCCTGTCCCGGTTTGACCAGCCCCAGTGACACCGGCCCTTGCCAGCCGTCAGCCTTGGTCCAGAATTCCAGGGCCTTGTCCGCCGGCACTTGCACCACGCCCAGCGGAATCAACTGAATCTCCCGCGAGTCGCTGGCCTGAATCACCCATCCCGGGGCCTTGTCCTGCGGCGCGACCAGCACCACCAGATAACTCGGCTTCGGCGTGGTCTGGGTCAGCAGGATTGAGCCCAACACCAA
Organism: Pseudomonas sp. NPDC087615; assembly: GCF_044743445.1. Taxonomy (NCBI): domain Bacteria; kingdom Pseudomonadati; phylum Pseudomonadota; class Gammaproteobacteria; order Pseudomonadales; family Pseudomonadaceae; genus Pseudomonas; species Pseudomonas sp. NPDC087615. The sequence continues at coordinate 17,786 of NZ_JBIUWM010000036.1, forward strand.
TGTTGCGGCCAATCCGGCAGCAGTCAATCCACGCCACAGTGGCAGCAGATTCCACCATGAGGTTTTCACCGAGGCAGGTATTTTGGGTGTGAGCCGTTCAACACTGCGCTCAATCCGTGGCCAGAGTTGTGGTGATGGCTGTTGCGGCGCGGCGAGGTCGGTCAGGTCCAGCAGGCGCCGTTCCCAGGCCTCCACCGCCGCACGCAGTTCGGGGTCGGTCGGCAGGCGTCGTTGAACGTTGGCGCGATCTTCAGCCGAGAGCGTGCCCAGCACATATTCACTGGCCAGTTCATCGCGTTCCTGTGCCGATTCAGTGGTCATCCCATGCACTCCCGCAAGGCGTTGAGGCTGCGCTTGATCCAGGCTTTGACCGTGCCCAGCGGCGTGCCCAACCGTTGGGAAATCTGCGCATGGCTGTAGCCGTCGACATAGGCGTGAAGGATGCAGCTTCGGCGTTGAGGATCGAGCTGTTCCAGGCAGCGGTGAATGCGCGCCGAATGCGCTTGGGCGTCGAAGCCGTCATCGTCGTGCGTAGCCATTTCATGATCATCACTGAACGGCGTTTCCCGGGCTTGATTGCGCAGTAGATTCAGCGCCAGATGCCGGGTCACGGTGAACATCCAGCCACGCGCCGAACCGCGCGCCGGATCAAACCCCGCCGCACCGTTCCAGATTTTGATGAACGCCTCATGGACAATGTCCTCCGCCAGCGCCGTATCGCGCACCAGCCGCTTGGCCACACCCAGCAGGCGCGGACCCTCCTGCACATACAAATCGCGCAGGGCAGCCCGCTCGCCGCGGGCACAGGCAGCGAGACGGGCTTGGTAATCGAATTCAGATTCGGGTGAGGACATGCAGTGCAATCTAGCTCACATTTAACTTCAGCACACAGAGCCCTTTGGAAGCGGGCTTGCCCGCGATGGCGTCGTGTCAGTCAGCATCACTGTCACGGTTACACCGCTTTCGCGAGCGAGCCCGCTCCCACAGGTTTTGTGCCGAGCCTGTGACCTCAGTTCGCCGCCCAGAAAATGTAATCGGCCTGATACTTCACCACTTCCTGCTTGCCTTTGTTGGCTGCCGTGCACTCGCTGCTCGGTGCCACGCCACCTTTGAGCGCAACGCGCTGGATGTAACTCACGCCGCTCATGGCGCCTTTGCCTTCAGCCGGGTTGGCCTTGACCAGTTGATAGGGCAGGTTGCCGGCCCCCGATGGCGCCACCGCCAGTTGCGTGCCGGTGATTTTCGAACCGTCTTTAGCCTGCCAGGTAGCCGGTGGGCCATAGTAGGTGCCAACCTGCTTGCCGCTGCGATCATTGAGCACCGCTTTCGGCCCGACGAAGGTCCACTCGGTCTGCCCGGCCATATTGGGTTTGTCGCGGCACTCGTAGGTGACCTCGCCGACACCGGTGGTTTCCATCGCGATCTTGTGGCCGGCCGGCACTTTGATGGTGTCGGGGTAACTGCTTTGGGCGAAGGCCGTCGAGGTGGCTGCAAGCAAACCGGTGAAGCAAATCAGCTGTGTGGTGTTCATCAGTGTTTTCTCCGAAAGGGGTAGATCGCTGGCAGCCAACAGTGGCTGTTACAGGGACTACCCGTGGCGGAGCCGATTGGATGCAGTGCCTGGAAAATATTTTTAAGGCACCGCAGTTTCCCTTGTGGGAGCGGGCTTGCTCGCGAAGGCGATGTGTCAATCACAGCTCATATAACGGGCACACCGCTTTCGCGAGCAAGCCCGCTCCCACAGGGTTCTTCTTCAGGCTTGAGGCCGGAGGCTTTCAGTAACTCCTGGGTATAGGGATGCTGCGGCGCCGTAAAGATCTCCCGCGAAGCACCTTGTTCAACGACTTTGCCATCCTTGATCACTATCAAGTCATGGGCCAAGGCATGCACCACCGCCAGATCATGGCTGATGAACAAATACGTCAGCCCATGCTTGATCTGCAATTGCCGCAGTAACTCCACCACCTGCTTCTGCACCGTGCGATCCAGCGCCGAGGTCGGTTCATCGAGCAGAATCAGCGCCGGTTCCAACACCAATGCCCGTGCGATGGAGATGCGTTGGCGCTGACCGCCTGAAAACTCGTGGGGATAGCGATGACGACTCTTCGGGTCAAGCCCGACGTCCTCCAGCACGCGAATCACCGCCGCTTCTCGCTCAGCCTCGGTGCCGATGCCATGGGTCAACAAACCCTCGGCAATGATCTGCTGCACCGTCATGCGCGGGCTGAGGCTGCCGAACGGGTCCTGAAACACCACCTGAATCTGCCGGCGCAACGGGCGCATCAGACGCTGATTGAGCAGGCTCAGTTGTTTGTTGCCGAAACGGATATTGCCCTGCGATTCCACCAGCCGCAGGATCGCCTGACCCAGCGTCGATTTGCCCGAGCCGGATTCGCCGACAATCCCCAGGGTCTTGCCCCGTTGCAGGCTGAAACTGACGCCATCGACCGCTTTGATGTAGTACTGCTGACGGCTGAACAGCGCTTTGGGCAATGGGAACCAGACTTTCAGGTCATCCACCTCCAGCAGGTTGTGATCGTACTGACTCGGCACGGGTGCGCCGCTCGGTTCAGCCTCGATCAACAAGCGGCTGTAAGGATGCTGCGGCGTGCGAAACAGGGTTTCGCAGTCGGCCTGTTCGACAATCTCGCCGTGACGCATCACGCACACTCGCTGAGCGATGCGTCGGACCAGATTGAGGTCGTGACTGATCACCAGCAGCGACATCCCGAGTCGCTGTTGCAATTCGATCAGCAGCTCAAGAATCTTCTGCTGCACGGTGACGTCGAGCGCGGTGGTCGGCTCATCGGCGATCAACAGTTCCGGCTCGTTGGCCAGCGCCATGGCGATCATCACCCGCTGCCGCTGGCCGCCGGAGAGTTGGTGCGGATAGGCTTTCAAACGCTGCAAAGGTTGGCGAATGCCGACCAGTTCCAGTAATTCCAAGGTACGAGCCCGGGCGGCGCGGCCCTTCAGACCCTTGTGGATTTCCAGCACTTCGCTGACCTGTTTTTCCACGGTGTGCAACGGGTTCAGCGAAGTCATCGGCTCCTGGAAAATCATCGCTATCCGGTTGCCGCGCAAGCCGCGCATCTGTTGCTCGCTGGCGTGCAGCAAGTCCACGCCGTTGTAGCGGATGCTGCCCGTGCTGCTGACGGTTTTACCCGGCAGCAAGCGCAGGATCGAATGCGCCGTCACCGACTTGCCCGAGCCGGATTCGCCGACCAGCGCCAAACACTCGCCACGGCGAATGTCCAGGTTCAAACCGTGCACCACAGCCTGCCCGGCGAAGGCGACGCGCAGGTCGCGGATCTCGATCAAATGGTCGTTCATGTCAGCTCCGCTGATCAGGATTGTGGGTCGAATGCATCACGGTAAGCCTCACCAATAAACACCAGCAACGACAGAATCAGCGCCAACGCGAAAAACGCCGTCAGCCCCAGCCATGGCGCTTGCAGATTGCGCTTGGCCTGGCCGATCAACTCGCCCAGCGACGCCGTGCCTGCCGGCATGCCGAAACCGAGAAAATCCAGCGCAGTGAGGGTGGCGATAGCGCCGGTCAGAATGAACGGCAGGTAGGTGAGGGTGGAGGTCATCGCATTGGGCAGGATGTGCCGGCGCATCAGTTCGCTGTCGGTCAGGCCCAAGGCTCGCGCTGCTTTGACGTATTCCAGATTGCGCCCACGGAGAAACTCGGCGCGCACCACGTCGACCAGCGCCAGCCACGAGAACAGCGCCATGATCCCCAGCAGCCACCAGAAGCTTGGCGAAACGAAGCCAGACAAAATGATCAGCAGGTACAGCACCGGCAACCCTGACCAGATTTCCAGAATCCGTTGCCCAAGCAAGTCGACCCAACCGCCGTAATACCCTTGCAATGCCCCGGCGACGATGCCAATCAACGCACTGATACCGGTGAGGATCAGCGCAAACAAAATCGAAATCCGCGTGCCGAAAATCACCCGCGCCAACACGTCCCGCGCCTGATCGTCGGTGCCCAGCCAATTGCTCGTCGAAGGCGGGCTCGGTGCCGGCTCGGTGAGGTCGTAATTGACCGTGTCGTAACTGAACGGGATCGGCGGGAACAGCATCCAGCCGCCCTGATCCTCTATCAGTTTGTGTACGTAGGCGCTGGCATAGTCCGGCTGGAACGGCAGCTCGCCGCCGAAGTCGGTTTCCAGGTATTCACTGAGGATGGGGAAGTAAAAGGTGTCGTGGTAGCGGATCACCAGCGGTTTGTCGTTGGCGATCAACTCGCCACCCAGGCAGATCAGGCACAGACCGATGAACAGCCACAGCGACCAGCGCCCGCGTCGGTTGGCCTTGAATTGAGCGACACGGCGTTGGCCCAGAGGAGAGAGTGTGAACATCAGGCAGTCCTCGCCGAGAAGTCGATGCGCGGGTCGAGCAGGGTGTAGCAGAGGTCGCCGATCAACTTGATCAGCAGGCCGAACAGGGTGAACAGAAACAACGCGCCGAACACCACCGGATAGTCCCGCGACACCGCCGCCTCGTAACTCATGCGCCCGAGGCCGTCGAGGTTGAAGATGGTTTCGATCAGCAATGAACCGGCGAAGAACACCTCGATCAGTGCCGACGGCACCCCCGCGACCACCAACAGCATGGCGTTGCGAAACACATGGCCGTAAAGCACACGGCGTTCGGTCAAACCCTTGGCCCGCGCCGTGACGACGTACTGGCGGCTGATCTCGTTGAGAAAGCTGTTTTTGGTCAGGATGGTCAGCGTGGCGAAACCGCCGATCACCAACGCGGTCACCGGCAACACCAGGTGCCAGAGGTAGTCGCCGACTTTGCCCAGGGTGCTGAGGCTGTCGAAGTTGTCCGACACCAGGCCCTGCACCGGAAACCAGTTGACGTAACTGCCGCCGGCAAACACCACGATCAGCAGAATCGCGAACAGAAACGCCGGCATCGCATAGCCGATGATGATCGCCGTGCTGCTCCAGACATCGAAGGCGCTGCCGTTCTTGACCGCTTTGCGAATGCCCAGCGGGATCGAGATCAGATAGGTGATCAGCGTCGCCCACAAGCCGAGGGACAGCGACACTGGCAGTTTTTGAATGATCAGATCGGTGACCTTGGCGCCGCGAAAGAAACTGCTGCCCAAGTCCAGTTGCGCGTAGTTTTTCAGCATCAGCCACAGGCGTTCGTGCAGCGGTTTATCGAAGCCGTAGTGGTGTTTGATTTCCTCGATCAGCGCTGGATCGAGGCCACGGCTGCTGCGTCCGGCACCGCCAATCGCGGCGACTTCGCCACCACCGCCCATGCTGTGCCCGCCGAAGCCTTGTAGGCGCGCAATGGCTTGCTCCACCGGGCCACCCGGCGCGGCCTGCACGATGAGGAAATTGACCACCAGAATGCACAGCAACGTCGGGATGATCAGCAACAGGCGTCGACTCAGATAGCGCAGCATGTCACTGGCCCCCCGCAAGTTGTGCGTGCATCTGTTGCGTGGTCAACGGCTTGGCCGAGACCTCCCACCAGGTGTTGAGGCCTTCGTCGTACGCCGGTTGCACCGGCGGCATGCCGAAGCGGTTCTGATACACCGTCGGCGTGCCTTTGGAGTAGTAGTTGGGAATCATGTAGTAACCCCATTGCAGCACCCGGTCGAGGGCGCGGGCGTAATGCACCATGGCGTCGCGGGTGTTGGCCTGGACCAGGCCGTCGATCAACTGATCAACCGCCGGGTTGGCCAGCACCATCGAGTTGGAACTGCCGACTTGCGTGGCACTTTGCGAGGCGTAGAGGCTGTACAACTCGCGGCCGGGAGAGACGATCGGATCGCCGCTGCGCGGGAAACTGGTGACGATCATGTCGTAGTCCCGGGCGTTGAGCCGATTGACGTACTGCGCCGAATCGATCCGGCGCAGGTTGAGGGTGATGCCGATCTGCGCGAGGGTGCGTTTGAACGGCAACAGCATGCGGTCGAACCCGCCCTGACCGTCGAGGAAAGTGAACTCCAGCGGTTCGCCGGCAGCGTTGACCAACCGATTGTTTTTCGCCGTCCAGCCGGCCTCGGCCAGCAGCTTCAGCGCTTGCAGTTGCTTGTCGCGGATGTAGCCGCTGCCATCGGTTTTCGGCGCCTTGTAGACCTCGGTAAATACCTCGTCGGGGATCTGCCCTCGCAGCGGTTCGAGGATCCGCAATTCCTCGGCGTCGGGCAGCGCGGTGGCGGCCATTTCACTCTTGGGCCAATAGCTGTTCTGACGCACGTAGAAGCCGCGCATCATTTGCTTGTTGGTCCACTCGAAATCCCACAACAGGCTGATCGCCTGACGCACGCGGCGATCCTGGAAAATCGGGTTTTGCAGGTTGAACACGAAGCCCTGCGCCGCCGTCGGTTTTTCCGGGGCGAGGATTGACTGTTGCAAGCGTCCATCGCGCAGCGCCGGGCTGTCGTAGCCGACCACATAACCCGAGGATGAAAACTCGCGGTTGTAGTCGAATGCGCCGGCCTGCAGCAATTGCCGGGCGACGTCGGTGTCGCCGTAGAAATTCACCGTCAGGTTGTCGAAGTTGTACATCCCGCGACTGACCGGCAGGTCTTTGCCCCACCAATCCGGGTCGCGCTCAAAACTGATGCTGCGCCCGGCGTCGACCTTGCTGACCCGGTACGGGCCACTGCCCAACGGCGGCTCGAAACCGCCGCCATTGGCGAAGTCGCGGGTTTTCCACCAGTGTTCGGGCACCACGCGCATCGTCGCAAGATCCAGCGCAAGCGTGCGATTGAGGTTGTTCTTGAAGGTGAAACGCACCTGCCGTGGGCTCTCGATCAACACGTCCTGCACGTCGGCGTATTGCTGGCGATAACTCAGGCTGCCCTTGGTCATCAGCAGGTTGAAGGTGTAGCGCACGTCTTCGGCGGTGATCGGCGTGCCATCAGCGAAGCGTGCCTTGGGATTCAGAGTGAAACGTACCCAGAGTCCTGCGCGATCGCGCTCCATCTGCTGCGCGACCAGGCCGTAGACGGTGTAGGGCTCGTCCAGTGAGCGGAACGCCAGCGGCGAATACACCCAGTCGTTGACCTGCACCACAGAAATGCCTTGATCGGCATACGGGGTGATGTAGTTGAATTGACCAATCTCCATCGACGCGCGGCTGAGTGACCCCCCCTTGGGTGCGTGGGGATCGACGAAATCGAAATGCTGGAAACCCGCCGGGTATTTCGGCGCCTCGCCGTACACCGTCATCGCATAGCTGCCGACGGCCAGCGCAGGTGCCGCGTTGCACAGCAGCGTGCTGCCGAGCAGCAGAGCAGCCATGTTGCGCATGAAAGTCATGAAGTCACTCCTTAATTCCTGAATGCACACAGGTCAATCTGTGGGAAGGGGCTGCTCCCGAAGGCAATGGATCAGTGAAGGGGGTGTTGACTGACACATCGCCTTCGGGAGCAAGCCCCCTCCCACAGGGGAGACATCTGGTGTTTGCGGTTAGAAGTGGTAAGTCATGCGCGCGAACAGCGTGCGGCCCAGCGGGTCGGTATAGCGCGGGTCATAGCCGCTCTGGAAGTTGTAAGCCTGGTTGGAGAACGGCGGGTTGCGGTCGAACATGTTTTTCATCCCCGCGTCCACGTCCAGCACCTTGTCGAAGGTGTAGCCGGCCGACAGATCCCACACCGAATACGACGCGACCCGCGCGTGGGTATCGCGGTCGTAGTCGTTGTAGCCGGTGGTGAAACGGTTGGTCAGCGACGCCCGTGCCGCGCCGAAGGTCCAACTGCCGGTCAGGTTGTGCTTCCAGCGCGCAACCACGCCGTCACCCTGGAAGTCGCCGACCTTGTCGGTGAACGGACCTTTGATGGTGCTCTGGAAGTCGTATTCGTCGACGTAGGTGCCCTGCAGCCCGAGACCGAACTGGCCGTACGGGGTGTTCGGGAAACGGTAATCGAGCGACACATCGATGCCGTTGGTTTCGACGATGCCCAGGTTGGCGTTGCCGGTGACGATGTAGTTGAGCGTGCCGTCGGCGTTGCGCACGAAACGGTCGGAGTAGCTGCCGGCCTGATCAAACACGGTGGATTCCGGGAACGGTTGGATCTGGTTGGAGATGTGAATCCACCAGAAATCCAGACCCACGGAGAGGTTGCTCATTGGCTGATAAACGAAGCCCAGTGTCACGTTGCGCGCCTTCTCCGGGGCCAGATCCTCGTTGCCGCCGATCTGGTTGAGGAACTGCTGACCGCAATCGCGCCCGCCGTTGCCGCCCGGTTGCACCACGCCGCCGGTACACAGCACCGGATCGTTGTAGTAGCCCTGGGTGTACGTGATGCTGCGCGGTGAATACAGCTCGTAAAGCGACGGCGCACGGAAACCTTCGCTGTACGCGCCACGCACCACCAGCTCTTTGAGCGGCTGGTAGCGGAACGAGTATTTCGGGTTGGTGGTGCTGCCAAAGTCGCTGTATTTGTCGTGGCGCACAGCGGCAGACAGTTCAAGGCTGTCGAGCACCGGCACGTTGATTTCCGCATAAGCGGCTTTCACGCTGCGGTCGCCTTCGACGCTGCCGGCCGGGTCGATACCCAGGCTCTGGATGTCGCCGGCAAACTGTTCGAAGTCCTGATGGAATTTCTCTTTGCGGTACTCGCCGCCCAGCGCCAGACCGGACGGGCCGGCACCGAACCAGTCACCGATTTCGCGGCTGATCCGGCCGTCGAAACCGGCGACCCGGCCAACAGCGGTGGAGTAGGCGCCGTGGTAGGCAGCGTTGTCGATGTACTGCTGACCGGCAGCCGATTGCGGGCCGAACGGATTGAGCAAACCGCTGGCCAGACCATCGATCATGGCTTGATCGCTGACATAACCGCTGGTGACGCTGGAAACGATTTTGTTCTGGTTGTACGAGGCGCCGACGTTGTAATCCCAGCCGCCGACCAGACCGTCGAAGCTCAGCAGAAAGCGCTGGCTGGTGTTCTGGTCTTTCGACTCACGCGGGCCGGCGGCGGTTTCGCGCCAGTTCACATCCACGGGTTGGGTGGGGTCGAGGGCGAAACCGGTGGGGCCTGGCGTGATGCCGTTGCCGGGGTAGTAGGGCGATGAGGCATCCAGACTCAGGCCGGTCAGTGGCGCGGGGCCGACCGCCGTGGCGTTGTTGTTGCGCGACCAGAAGTATTCGAGGTTGACGTTGTGGTCGTCCGCCAGTTTGCCGGTGGTCTTGCCAAAGAAAGACGTCTTCTCGGTTTGTGGCACCAGGTCGATGTATTCACGGGTGCTGAAGCGGCACACGCCATCGCGCCCCACCAGGTTAGGGCCGTTGCAATTGCTGTTGGCCAACGGGTTGGTGGCGTTGCCGTTCTGGCTGTAGTTGCCGGGGAACGCGGTGCCGGAGGTCTGATCCAGGCCGCGCCCGGGCACGTAGTCGCGGGCGAAGGAGCGGTCATTGGCGTCGAGGTTCTGCTGCTTGTTGTAATTGAACACACCGAGCACGTTGAAGCGGTCTTCTTCCAGATCGCCGAAGCCCCAACTGGCGCTCATGTCCTTGGTCGCACCGCCGCCACTGTGGGTCGGGGTTTCGCCGCCGAGGGTGAGTTGGCCGTCAGTCAGTGATTTTTTGGTGATGAAGTTGATCACGCCGCCAATGGCGTCGGTACCGTAGAGCGCCGAGGCGCCGTCGCGCAGCACTTCCACGCGCTCGATCGCGGCAAACGGGATCATGTTCAGATCCACCGCGCCGCCAGCGGAGTTGGTGCCCGACAACGCGTTGTTGGCCAGGCGTCGACCGTTGAGCAACACCAGCGTTTTGTTGGCGCCGATGCCACGCATGTCGGCGAACGAAGCGCCACCGGTGGCGCTGCCGACCGAGCCTGCACTGTTGTTGATCGACTGGCTGCCGGTGATGCGCTGCACCAGTTCGGCAGTGGTGGTCACGCCCTGTTTGCGCAGCTCATCGGCCTTGAGAATGGTGATCGGTACCGCCGTTTCCGCATCGACCCGGCGAATCGCCGAACCGGTCACTTCGACCCGTTGCAGTTGCGTGGTCGGCGCAACGACTGCGGCGGCTGCCGGAACAGCCGCATTGTCGTCCTCGGCCGCTTGCACGGTCCCGGCGCCCATCCCCATGGCCACCAGATACAGCGGAACAAAACGGTGGCGAGAAATCGTGGCCACCAATGGTTTGAGCGTGAAGCGTGGAGTGTTCATCAGCATGGTTGTTTCCGACTTTGTTAGACGTTATCGAATTGGCCTTGTGAGCCCCTCATTGCTCCGCTTTCGGTGATACCGCGTGCGGAAAACCACTTTCTTCAAGCAAGCCGATCCCCTCCGAAAGGCGCTTTGCGTTTTTCGGTCGGCGGGTTGCGACGGGATTCGATCAGCGGTGCCGGGCGCGTTTCTCAAGGCGCGCCCGGCACCGCACTCAGTGGGTGGTCATCACCGATATTTTGCTGATGCCCGAGCGTTCGATGGACGCCATGGCCTTGGCCACCTGCCCATAGTTGACGGCGGAATCGGCCTGAAGCTGAACGCGTACATCGGCATCCTTGGCCTTGACCTCCTTGAGGCTGGCCTCCAGGGATTCCGGGGCCAGTTCGGTCTTGGCCAGATAAAACTTGCCGTCCTGATCGACGCTGACCACCACCGGGTCTTTCTTTTCAGCGGGGGCGACGGCGTCGGTTTTTGGCAGGTTGACCTTGATCGCGTTGGTCATCAGCGGCGCGGTGACGATGAACACCACCAGCAACACGAGCATCACGTCCACCAGCGGCGTGACGTTCATTTCGCTGAGCACTTCATCGCTGTCTTGAGTGGAGAAGGACATCAGCTGGCCTCCCGCACGGCGGCTGTGGTTTTGCTGGCAATGGCCTGACGGTTGACGGAAAACGCACTGCGCGAGGCGAGGGCGTCGAAGTCATGGGCGAAGTCGTCCATGTCGGCCGAGGCGAGTTTGAGTCGACGCAGGAAGAAGTTGTAAATCAGCACCGCCGGCACCGCGACGGCGATCCCCACGCCCGTGGCGATCAATGCATGGCCGATAGGGCCGGCGACGGCTTCAAGGCTGGCCGAACCGGTTTCGCCGATGCTTTTGAGGGCTTCCATGATTCCCCACACGGTGCCGAACAAACCAATGAACGGCGCGGTGCTGCCAATACTGGCGAGGATGGCCTGGCCGTTTTCCAGCGAGCGGCGTTCTTTCTGGATCTGCTGGCGCAGGTTGCGTTCCAGGCGATCCGAACGGTTGATGGTGTGCGCCAGTTGCTGGGTGGTGCGTGGCGATTCTTCGACCAACAGCGCTTCGAAACCACTGCTGGCGATACGCGCCAGGGAGCCGGGGTATTGGCTGGCGTGTTCGGCGGCGGTGAGCAGGTCCGGCGCGCCCCAGAAGGCTTTGCTGAACTGCTTGTTCTGCGCTTTCTGGCGCAGGTATTGCGCCGACTTGACCAGCAGGATCGCCCAGCTGAGCACGGAAAACAGCACCAGACCCCAGAGCACACCGGGGACAATCATCGAAGACAAATCGTTCATGGTTACACCTCGCTTGCGTTATTCGGTTGTGCGTTGATTGAGCGTTCGGTTATTGCGGCAATTTGAAATCGATGGTCTGGGTGGCAAAGCCGTCTATCGGCGTGTCACCGCGCTTGGCTGGAATGAACTTCCAGTTCTTCACCGCGGCGACGGCGGCGTCATCCAGTTGCGGCTTGCCGCTGGACTTGGTGACCGTCACCGAGCCTGCGCGACCGCTGGCCAGCACCTGAATGCGCAGCACCACGCGGCCCTCCCAGTTACGGCGCAGCGCCAGCGACGGGTATTCCGGCGGCGGGTTGCCGAGGCTGGCGAGACCGGAAATCGCTGCCGACTCTTTCACCGGGCCAGGCGCGGCGGCGGGGGCCGGTGGTGCGCTCGGTGTCGTTGGCGCCGCAGGGGCAGCCGGTTGCGCCGGGGCGGGCGGAGCTTTCGGCGGCTCGACCTTTTTCACCGGTTTGGGTTTCTCGACCGGTTTGGGTTTTTCGATGGGCTTGGGCTTCTCCACCGGTTTGGGCGGCGGTTTGACCGCGTCTTCGTCTTCCACCGGTTGCTCGGGTTCGGGCGGCGGTGGTGGAGGCGGAGGCGGCGGTGGGGGCGGCTCGGGTGTAGGCGGTACCGGTGGCGTCGGGCTGGTCAGCTCGACGGTCATTTCCGGGATCTGCGGTGGAGTAGGCAGTGGCTCGGGTCGGCTCTGCTGAAGAAACCACCAGGCGCCGCCGTGTATCAATGCCGACACGGCAACCAGCAACACCATCTGCTGTTTGTTCAAACCGCCGGGTTGCGAAGTGTTGGCTTTGAAGGCCGGCCTGCCCGAAGCCGGCGGGATCGGCGTTTCCCGTAACGGCCCCGGCAGGGTTCTGTGCTTTACCGCATCGTTCATTAAAGCTCCCTCGGGTGGATGAAGGGCAATAAGGTGCCGTCCGAACATTTGCGTCATGTTCGAGTGGGTGGGTGCAACTTTCTTTAAGGTGTGCGTAAGCCGATAGTTGAACTATCTATTGAACAGGGCTTGCGTACAGTTACTGGCTTGGCGCTATCGCGTTCGCGTGTTCATTATCCATTCCCTGGTGTTCTTCTTTGTAGGTTTGGGCTGTTGCACATCTTCGTGTTTGCAACCGTTGTGCCAGATGTTGCTGAAATGTAGCGCGAGTATTTCATCGCTGTTACCCATGTCGCATTTATATAAGTTTTATGGGTGACCGGGATTTTCTCCGGCGCATGAATCTCCACAACTCCGTATTCCGGGGCTTTTTTGCAGGCGAGTCAGACCGTGCGCTGTATCACGCCGGTTGGCGAGATAGAGCCGTCGCGTTCTGGTCAGTCGAGGCACTTGATGGTGCGAGGCGGACTGATTTGGTGCGGGTCAATGTTTTAGCGGGTCACAGGCCATGTTCCTTGTTTTTGTTTAAATGAAATCGATGTTTCAAGTGTTGGTTAGTTGCGGTTAGAAGAGCGCTTTTGGTGCATTTAAAGTGTTGGAAGTTATTGTTCGACAATCTGCTGCGGCAGTATTTGTGCGTCGCAGACGCAGTCACTTCATGCGGTGTATTTAAAAAATAAATAACACGCCGCCGTCGGCGCTTAACTCTGCGCCTAACACAGTGCGTGGTCGTTTGGGTCAGGTAATAAAGTAGATGTTATGCCCGTCTGGACTGTTCAGGTGAACACGTCTTTGGGCCGGTCGCGGTAAACGGGCAGTGATGCGGCAGAGCGATTGAAGGTTCACGCGGTGAACTCCTTGTTGCCAGCTCGGATACACGAACTTTTGGTTCGGTATCGCACCTTACAAGAACGCGGATAGCGTTCGATGATTGCTCTTGGTGCGGGATGGGCACCGTAAGCGCTGTTTTGCGAGGCTTGAATTCGCAAGTGGCGAGTGCATGGGAAAAGCGTGCCAATCAGGATACAAAGGCAAGAATATTTCTACATCAGGGCCGTGGGCATCTACCCTTGAGTCTGATGTGTTGGGTTGGTCTTGAGCAGGAGAGTGTATGTATCAGCTCTACGGACACCGCAACTCAGGCGCAGCCGCCATCGAAGCGGCGCTGGAGCTGTGCCAGATTGCTTATCGCTTCATTGATATCGAAGCCAGTGCCGAAGCCGCCGAGGCGTTGGCACAACTCAATCCACTGAAACAGATCCCGACCCTGCAACTGCCCGATGGCAGTGCGATCACCGAGAGCGCGGCGATTCTGATTCATCTGGGCCTGACCTTTCCCAAGTCTGGATTGCTGCCCGCCAAGGCTGACGCTCGCGATCAAGCCATTCGCGGCCTGGTGTATATCGTCAGCAATTGCTATGCGGCGGTCGGAGTCGTTGACTACCCCGAGCGCTGGCTGGTGATGCCTGACGAAGCGGCGCGGCAGAATCTGATGGCTGGCGCCCGCGAGCGCTTGCACTGGAGTTGGGAGGTGTTCGCCGACCAGTTCTCCGCCGAGTTGTACCTGGACGACGAAATACCGGGAGCGCTGGATGTGTTGGCGGCGGTGGTGACGCGCTGGGCGGGCAGCCGCGAGCATTTGCGCCAGACGCGCCCGGGGTTTTATGCGTGGTTACAGAGGATCGACCGGCATCCGGTGCTGGCGCCGGTTTTCGCCCGGCATTGGCCTTCCTGAACAGCGAGGGGCCAAAGTGGGAGCGGGCTTGCTCGCGAAGGCGCTGAGTCAGTCAACGAATAGGTCGACTGACCCACCGCTTTCGCGAGCAAGCCCGCTCCCACAGGGGAATTGTGTTGCATTGGAGATCACTCCCCGCGAATGTACTGCTCCAGCTGTTTGATCAGCTCTGCCTGTTCGGCAATCGCCTCTTTCACCAGGTCACCAATCGACAGCAAACCGATCAATTTGCCGTTTTCCACCACCGGCAAGTGGCGCAGGCGTTTGTCGGACATGATGCCCAGGCACGTGTCGACGGTCTGGTGGGTGTCCACGGTGATCACGTTGGCCACCATGATGTCGCGAACCGGCGTGCCCACCGATGAGCGGCCATGCAGCACCAGTTTGCGCGCGTAATCACGTTCGCTGATGATGCCGACCACTTTGTCATCTTCCACCACCAGCAAGGCGCCGACGTTTTTCTCGGCCATCTTCATCAGCGCTTCGAGCACCATGTGATCAGGTTTGATCTGATGCACTTCCTGATTTTTCTGATCTTTGAGCTTGAGCAGTTGGGCGACGGTCTTCATGGCGGTTACTCAGGTGTTGTCGTTGTTATCCAAGCATCGTAGACGCTGGCGCTCAGGGCAAGGTGGCAAAGCGGCAGATAGCACGCAAAAAACGTCATTTGACGGTTTTTTCAGCGTTTGTCGGACATTTATCGCAAGGGCCATGCCGTGCAATGCCGCGTAGAATGCCCCTCTGTTTCAATTCCTGAGGTTGCAGTGGTGGATTTACAGCAGGGCTTCGTCCTGACCCGGCATTGGCGCGATACCCCGGCCGGCACCGAAGTCGAGTTCTGGCTGGCGACCGATGCCGGGCCGCGTCGTGTGCGCTTGCCACATCAGCCGTCAGTAGCGTTTATCCCGGCCGAGCAGCGCGAAGCCGCCGAACGTTTGCTGCATGACGAAAAGAATGTGGAACTGCGCCCGCTGGCCTTGCAGGATTTCGAACATCGTCCGGTACTGGGTCTGTATTGCCAGCAGCACGGCCAGTTGATGCGCCTGGAAACGGCGCTCAACCGCGCCGGCGTCGATGTCTATGAGGCCGATGTGCGTCCGCCTGAGCGCTATCTGATGGAGCGCTTCATCACTGCCCCGGTGTGGTTCAACGGCACGCCCGATGCTGACGGCACGCTGCTCAACGCCCACCTCAAACCCGCCCCCGAATACCGGCCGAAACTGCGCCTGGTCTCGCTGGACATCGAAACCACCGAAACCGGCGAGCTGTATTCCATCGCCCTGGAAGGCTGTGGCGAGCGTCAGGTGTACATGCTCGGCACGGCGAACGGTGACGACAGCATCGTCGACTTCGACCTCCAGTACTGCGACTCACGTACGGTCATCCTGAAGAAACTCAATGACTGGTTTGCCCGCCACGACCCCGACGCAATCATCGGCTGGAACGTGGTGCAGTTCGATCTGCGCATCCTTCACGAACACGCGCGGCGCCTCGGCGTGCCGCTGAAGCTCGGCCGAGGCGGCGAAGAAATGCAGTGGCGCGAGCACGGCAGCCGTCATCATTATTTCGCCTCGGCAGCGGGACGGCTGATCATTGATGGCATCGAATCCCTGCGCTCGGCGACCTGGAGTTTCCCTTCGTTCAGCCTGGAAAACGTCGCTCAAACGTTGCTCGGCGAAGGCAAGTCCATCGACAACCCGTACCAGCGCATGGACGAAATCAACCGCATGTTCGCCGAGGACAAACCGGCGCTGGCCAAGTACAACCTCAAAGATTGCGAACTGGTCACGCGGATCTTCGCCAAGACCGAGCTGCTGACGTTTTTGCTGGAGCGCGCCAGCGTGACCGGCCTGCCGGCGGATCGCAGCGGCGGCTCGGTGGCGGCGTTCACGCATTTGTACATGCCGTTGATGCACCGCCAAGGGTTCGTGGCGCCGAACCTGGGCACGAATCCGCCGCAAGCCAGCCCCGGCGGTTTTGTCATGGAGTCGCAACCAGGGCTTTATGAATCGGTGCTGGTGCTCGACTACAAAAGCCTTTATCCGTCGATCATCCGCACGTTTCTGATTGACCCGGTGGGGCTGATCGAAGGTTTGCAACACCCCGACGACGCCGACTCGGTGCCGGGGTTTCGTGGCGCCCGTTTTTCGCGAACCCGGCACTGCCTGCCGGCCATTGTCTCGCGGGTCGCCGACGGTCGCGAGACTGCCAAACGCGAGCACAACGCGCCGCTGTCCCAGGCACTGAAGATCATCATGAACGCCTTCTACGGCGTACTCGGCTCCAGCGGTTGTCGTTTCTTCGATACGCGGCTGGCGTCGTCGATCACCCTGCGCGGCCACGAAATCATGCTGCGTACGCGAAAGCTGATCGAAGAACAGGGCCACGCGGTGATCTATGGCGACACCGACTCCACGTTTGTCTGGCTGCGTCGCCCCCACGGGCAGGAAGAGGCGGCAAGCATCGGCCACGCGTTGGTCAAGCACGTCAACGACTGGTGGCGCGAGCATGTGCGTGACGAATACGGGCTGCAAAGCGCCCTCGAATTGCAGTTTGAGATTCACTACAAACGCTTCCTGATGCCGACCATTCGCGGCGCGGAAGAGGGCAGCAAGAAGCGCTACGCCGGCCTGGTGACCCGTGCCGACGGCAGCGAAGAAATGGTCTACAAAGGCCTTGAAACCGTACGCACTGACTGGTCGCCGCTGGCCCGGCAATTCCAGCAGGAACTCTACGAGCGCATCTTCCAGCGCAAGCCGTATCAGGATTATGTGCGCGACTACGTGCGCAAAACCCTGGCCGGCGAATTCGATGATCGACTGGTCTATCGCAAGCGCCTGCGCCGCACCCTCGACGATTACGAGCGCAACGTGCCGCCCCATGTGCGCGCCGCGCGGCTGGCCGACGATTACAATGCCCGGCACGAACGGCCTCGGCAGTACCAGAACGGTGGCTGGATCAGTTACGTGATCACCCTGGCCGGGCCCGAACCGCTGGAAGTGCGCCGCGCCGCCATCGACTACGACCACTACATCAGCCGGCAACTGCAACCGGTGGCGGATGCGATTCTGCCGTTTGTCGACGACGATTTCTCAACCCTGATCGGGGGGCAACTGGGCCTGTTTTGAGTCCAGCAGTTGCAGGGTCCAGTCATCGAGGATGCCGTGGAAGTAGCGTTCCAACGCCTGGTTGAACAGGCTGTCTTCAACGGCGAACTGGGCAAAAAGCGTCATCGAGGAGTGAAATTTCAAGTCATCGGGATGGCCGAAAATATCCGCAATCGAACGCTGGCGCACATTCAGCACGAGCTGCGTACAAGTACGCAGCCGCGCGCCGAGCATCGGGTGCTCGAGATAAGCTCGCGCTTCTTCGGCCGTATCGATGGCGAAGCGCCGGGACATCTCACTGCCGCCCAAGCCTGCGAACTGCGGGAAGACAAACCACATCCAGTGGCTGCGCTTGCGGCCCTCGTCGAGTTCGCGCTGTACCCGATCAAACACCGGGTCCTGGGCCTGGACGAAACGTTGCAGGTTGAACGGGTCGTACTGATCAGTGCTTCTCATCGCAAAGCTCTCGCCGGTCGGCGGTGGCTCAGACCATGGCCAGCCGCTGCTTGCGCTTTGGCGCGTGAAACGCCTGGTCCAGCGCTGCCAGATCCCCGGCATCGAGTTGCAGTTGCGCCGCTTGTGCATTGAGTTGCACATGTTCCGGCCGCACCGCTTTAGGGATCGCTATCACGCCATCCTGACGCACAATCCACGCCAGCGAAACCTGCGCCGGGGTCACGTTGTGACGAGCGGCAATCTGCTTCAGTACCGGTTCTGCCAGCATCGCGCCGCCCTGACCAATCGGACAGTAGACCATCAGCGGCATGTGTTGCTGTTGGCACCGGGGCAACAGGTCGAATTCGACGCCACGCGCTTCCAGGTTGTAGAGCACCTGATTGGTGGCGCACGCCGGATTGGCTAACTCTTGGAGGTCATCGACGTCAAAATTCGACACGCCCCAACGGCCGATTTTGCCGGCTTCGCGCAGGCGCTCGAAGGCTTCGACGGTTTCTTCCAGCGGAAACTGGCCGCGCCAATGCAACAGATAGAGGTCGATGTAATCAGTGTCGAGCCGGCGCAGACTGCGCTCGCAGGCTTGCGGAATGCCTTGGCGGCTGGCGTTGTGCGGGTAGACCTTGCTCACCAGAAACACCTGATCGCGAATACCGGCAATGGCTTCACCTACAACACTTTCGGCACCGCCCTCGGCATACATTTCGGCAGTGTCGATCAAGGTCATGCCCAGTTCAACGCCACTGCGCAGAGCCGCCACTTCACGCGTGTGTGCCGAGCGGTCTTCGCCCATGCGCCAGGTGCCCTGGCCAATCACTGGAACCTGCACGCCAGCCAATTCGAGGGTACGCATTCAAATCTCCTTTCTGAAAGGGTCGATACCTGTAGTGGGCAGCAGAATAGCCCAGCGGTTGCGTCCGTTTCCAGAAAGGAGAAGGGAGGATTACTTCGCGGAAAACTTCAATACAACGCTCTGCGTGTAGGCCTGCCCGGGATCCAGTCGCGTACTCGGGAAGTTCGGTTGGTTCGGCGAATCCGGGTAGTGCTGGGTCTCCAGGGTAAACGCGCCCCAATGCGGATAGACCTTGCCACCTTTGCCTTTGACCGTGCCGTCGAGGAAGTTGCTGGTGTAGAACTGCACGCCCGGTTCGCTGGTGAACAACTGCAAGTGCCGACCGGACTGCGCATCACTGACCTCAGCAGCGACTTTGCTCACGTCGCCCTTGGTATCCAGCGCCCAGTTGAAATCGAAGCCGCCCTGTTTCGGTTCAGCGAATTTCAGTTGTGGGTGATCAGCCTTGATGTGCGCCCCAATCGCTGTTGGCTGGGTGAAGTCCATCGGCGTGCCGGCCACAGGCGCCAGTTCGCCAGTCGGGATCAGATTGGCGGTGACCGGGGTGTAATGGCTGGCATGCAGCGTCGCGACCTGCTTGAGGATGTCGCCATTGCCGGCGCCCGCGAGATTGAAGTAGCTGTGGTTGGTCAGGTTGAGCACGGTCGGTTTGTCGGTGCTGGCCTTGTAGTCGATGCGCAGTTCGTTGCTGTCGGTCAGGCGATAGGTCACTTCGGTGGTGAGGTTGCCGGGGAAGCCCATTTCACCGTCCGCCGACAGATAGGTGAGGGTCACGCCGACCGAATCCTTGTCTTTGGTTTCCTGCGCTTTCCAGACCTTCTTGTCGAAACCCTGAGGGCCGCCATGCAAGGCATTGGACTTGTCGTTTTGCGGCACTTGAAAGCGCTTGCCGTCGAGTTCAAACGCGCCGTCGGCCAGGCGATTGCCGAAGCGGCCGATGGTCGCGCCGAAGTAGGCGGTGCCTTTTTGGTAGCCCTGCACATCGTCGAAGCCCAGCACGACATCGTCGAATGTGCCGTGCTTGTCGGCCACCAACAGCGATTGCAGGGTCGCGCCGTAGGTGATGACGGTGGCTTGCATGCCATGGCTGTTGCGCAGGATGTATTGCTCGACGGGCGTGCCATCGTTGGTTTTGCCGAAGGCTTTATGTTCGGCGCTGAGGCCCGCCGCGTTGGCTGAGAGGGTGGCGATCATCAGGGACAGTCCGAGGCCGGAGAGCAGGTGACGGGATTGAAGCATGGTTGACCTTCCTTTTGTTGTTGTTTTCAGAATGCGGTAATAGTCATGCTATTTAAGCTGTGAATGGAAATTTATAGCGGATTAAACAGTTTTTGCAAAAATAAAGTCGGACTAAATAGTTGTCCATGTCACGCCGAAGGTCAGGAAACGCTGCCGGTATTGCACTTTTTCGCAATCAGCGGCTCTATCCATGGCCAGGATGCGGTGACTCCCGCCGCACAGGAATGTGCCTGTTCGAGAACTCATGCCGAGAGCTTTTCACCCTATCGCCCATTTTTTTCGTCGCCCGTGCCTGTTGCTGACCTGCTTGTTGTCGCTGTGGATCAGCGGTTGTACGCATCAGGAGGGCAATGGTTTCATCGCTCAGATTCGCAACGGTCAACCGCAGGAGTTTCTGCAGACCAGCGTCGACCGCATGGCCACTTTGGCGATGCGCGACAACCTCAACAGCCTTTATCGCTTGATGGGCAAGCTGTACCTGCGCAACCCGGACGAGCTGCGCAAATCGGGTTTCCTCAACATCAACACCGCCGTGAAACAGGTGCGCCTGGCCATCGAGCAGCAACAACCGTTGCCGGTGCTGGGTGGCCGAAAAGATCTGGCAGCGCTCAGTTATGCGATGAGCCCTGAGTTTCTCGGTGATCGGGTTGGCGCGTTCATCTATGCCATTGGCAGCATGCTGGTCACCGCGCACAACAATCGGGTCGAGTTCTACATGACCGATGCGATCAACCCGACCTTCGTACACAACGCGGCGCGCAACATCGAAAAAGCCACATGGATTCTGTCCCAGCGCCAGAACAAGGAAGGCCAGCCACTGCTGTTCTCCAACGAAATTTCGGAGGAGGGCAGCAACCTGAGCTTCGCCACCGAGTTCGGCAAAATCGTGGCGCGCCTCGATCTGCTTACACAGATGCTTGACGAGCGCTATCGGCGCATCGGCCTGAACTACGCCCAGAGTCTGCTGTTCCTGAATTTTTTGCCGGTGCAATAAGTCGCGTCGGGTAGCGTGAAGGTCGGGCTATTTGTATACAATCCTTCGCCATGTTTGCCTCAAAAGGAGCTGCACCTGTCATGACCGACCCCGCAAGCGCCGACTTCACCTGCGTCGACCGCACCGCCCGTGCCGACAAATTGCCTTATGCCGCGCTGCTGGCATTCGCCATGACCGGCTTCATTGCCATCCTCACCGAAACCCTGCCGGCTGGGTTATTGCCGCAAATCGGCGCTGGGCTGAACGTCAGTGAAGTGCTCGCCGGGCAACTGGTGACGCTGTATGCGCTGGGCTCGATTGTCGCGGCGATTCCGCTGACCGTCGCCACGCGTGGCTGGCCACGGCGGCGGGTGCTGTTGATGACGGTGGGTGGGTTTTTGGTGTTCAACACCGTCACCACGTTCTCCAGCCATTACGGCCTGACCCTGATTTCGCGCTTTCTCGCCGGGATGGCGGCGGGGCTGTCGTGGGGGATCATGGCCGGTTACGCGCGCGGGATCGTGCCGGTGCATCAACAGGGGCGGGCGCTGGCGATTGCCATGCTCGGTACGCCGGTGGCCTTGTCGCTGGGCACGCCGGCGGGTACCTGGCTGGGTAATCTGATCGGCTGGCGTGCTTCGTTCGGGATCATGTCGGCGCTGGCACTGGTGCTGGCGGCGTGGATCGTCATCGCGGTGCCGGATCGTCCGGGGCAGAACAGCGAAGAACGCCTGCCATTGCTCGAATCCCTGCGTCTGCCGGGCGTTCGTCCTGTGCTGTTCGTGGTGCTGACGTGGATGCTCGGACACAACATTCTCTACACCTACATCTCGCCGTTTCTGATGCAGGCCGGCCTGGCCGAGCGGGTTGATCTGGTGCTGCTGGTGTTCGGCCTGTGTTCGCTGGTGGGGATCTGGATCATCGGCATGCTGGTGGACCGCTGGCTGCGCTGGCTGACGCTCATCAGCCTCGCAGTGTTTGCCATGACGGCGCTGGTGTTGGCCATCGTCTCCCCGTCGCAATGGCTGATTTACGCCTGCATGGCCGTGTGGGGGCTGTCGTTTGGTGGCTCGGCGACTTTGTTGCTGACGGCAGCGGCGGATTCGGCCGGCGATCATGTTGACGTGGTGCAAGCGATGCTCACCACCTCATGGAACATAGCGATTGCCGGTGGCGGATTGTTTGGCGGATTGCTGCTGGATCGGGCGGGGGCGATGTCGTTCCCGTGGGCATTGCTGATCCTTTCGCTGATCGCATTGGCCACGGTGTGGATCAACAGTCATCACAGTTTCAAACCGGGGCGGCGGGTGCATTGATCTTCTAATCACCCCCGATCTCCTGTGGGAGCGTGCTTGCTCGCGACAGCGCTGGGTCAGTCACTCCATGAGTTGACTGACAGGCCCTCTTCGCGAGCAAGCCCCACAGGGGATAGGCGGTGTAGCTGAAAGGCATAACGATAGACCGCATCGATATAGGTGGTTATAAGAAAAATCGCTATGCTGCGGCCATATTTTTCCTGTCGTTTTTCTGGACGTCTTCATGGAATTGGCAAATTTCGGCCTGGTGATTGCCGGGTTGGTGGTGGGTTTTATCGTCGGCATGACCGGTGTCGGCGGCGGTTCCTTGATGACCCCGATTCTGCTGTGGTTCGGCATCAACCCGGCGACGGCGGTGGGCACCGACCTGCTGTACGCGGCCATCACCAAATCCAGCGGCGTCCTCGTTCACAAAAAGAACAAGAACATCGACTGGGCCATCACCGGTTGGCTGACCCTCGGCAGCGTGCCAGCGGTGGTGATGACCTTGTGGTTCCTCAGCACCCTGCACACCGCGCCGGATGCGATGAACGCCATCATCAAACAAGCCCTGGGCTTTGTGCTGTTCGCCACGGCACTGGCGATCTTTTTCAAGAAGCGCTTGCTGGATTTCGCCCATAAACGTGCCGGCGGCAACTACAACCCGAGCGGTTCGCGGCTGAATGTGATGACCGTGATCACCGGTCTGATCCTCGGCACCATGGTCGCCCTGACTTCGATCGGCGCCGGCGCCTTGGGCACTGTTGCGCTGTTTATCCTCTACCCACTGCTGCCGACCCGCCGTCTGGTCGGCACTGAAATCGCCCACGCCGTGCCGCTGACCCTCGTCGCAGGCCTTGGCCACGCGAGCATGGGCAACATGGATTGGGGCGTACTGGGCTTTTTGCTGGTGGGTTCGCTGCCGGGCATCTGGCTGGGCAGCCACCTGACCGGACGCATCTCCGATGAAGTCTTGCGCCCGTGCCTGGCGACGATGCTGTTGCTGATCGGTTACAAACTGGCTTTTTGATCCTTGATATGAGCGAAACCAGCCTGCATTGCGATGGCCGCATCGCCATCACTGTCGAACCCCGCGAAATGCGCATGAGCCATTGGCTGTATGCGCCGCTTGTGGTTGATCAGCAGCGTCAGCAGGTGTTGCTGGATCTGGGCGACAGCTTATGGGATTTGATCGGCACGGCGGACGAGACAGCCAGTGGCATCGACTTGCTCCTGCGCAAATATCCTGGAGATCGCGCATCGGTAATGCTGAGCGTTGATCTCGACGGCGGGGTACTCAGACTCGGCGAGCACTGCATTGAACCGTCACAATTACTAGCGGCACTCGATTTGGCGCTGGGCTGAGACAAGCACCCACGCCACAGGGATTGTCTCAGTCGGCGAAGGTGTACTTCATGATCGTCACCGGCAAGTCTTCGTAGACCAGATCCTCGACCACCTCCCAACCCAGCCGCGCATAGAGCGATTGCGCCGCGTCGGTGTACAGATACAGCGTCTGCACGCCTAACGTCTTCGCCTCTTCAACAATCTGATTGACCAGTTGCGAAGCAACCCCGCGTCCACGTTCCTCTGCCTTCACATAAACCCCGGCCAGCCAGGGCGTCAGCTTCGGACGGGTTTTCATGTCGCTGTCGATAAGCAGCGCGCCACCGAGCAGCCTGTCGTCTTCAATCGCCACCACCACGCTGGGAATCGCGCCTTTGCCGCTGGCTTTGCGCATGCGTTTTGTGCGGGCCTCGAGCGTATCGCCGGGGCGGAATTCACCCCACTCGTTGAAGTTGAGTTCGGCCAGTTCTTCAATAAATTCGGGGCGATCGCACAGGTATTCGATGTGCATGCGTTGAACTCCGTTTCGTGGGCAGAACAGCTACCCTAAAGCGCGCATGCACGGTAATCAAATCGTCGTTACGATTGCACGGGTTCGGTTGCGCAATGCCGGTCCTGACCTAAGCTTCTGACAAGGCGAAACATATTTGCCAGACACACCCGGAACAATCGCCACGATGCGCAATCAGTAGAGCGTGGATATCAAAAGGAGATGCGCATGCTCATCAGGTCACTGACCCTGACACTCTTGCTGGCGATTGCCGGCCCCTTGTTCGCCGCTGACAACGATTCGCCGATTGCCGCAGACATGGGCCGCGCCCGACCGCTGATCGTGATCGCAAAAAGCACCGTCGACCCGGTGTGGGTGAGCCTGAAAAAGTCGCTGGAGGACCCCGCCAACAAAAAAGGCGTCGCCGACCGCAACATCAAGGTTTACACCATCCTCAACATGTCAGGCCAACTTGACGGCAAGGACATGGGCCAGCAAGACACCATGGCGCTGCTGCGCTCGCTGAAGCTGGGTGCCGGAGCCTATCCGAAAGTGTTCCTGGTGGGCAAGGACGGCGAAACCAAGCTTTCGGCGTCGGGGGATGAGGCGAAATCGGTGGACCTGAAGAAGATCTTCGAGACTATCGACGCCATGCCAATGGCCGAGAAGGAAGCGGCCGCTGCAGCCGCCCAAGCGCCGGCCGCCAGCGAGCCTGAACCGGCCAAAGGTGCGAAAGGTGCCAAGCCAAGCAAGCCAGTCAAACCGAGTAAGCCGCCGCAAATGCCGGATGATTGATGGCATGGCCTGAATCAAAAAAACGGGCGACCTCAGCAGGTCGCCCATTTTTTATTGCATGCCTTTTACACAAAACGTTGTGGCGAGGGGATTTATCCCCTCGCCACAGGTTTTGCATCATTCAGTCAGCGCACTGAAAATCTCATGCGCAATCTTCACCCGTTCCGCATTCGGGTAATTCTTGTTCGCCAGAATCACGATGCCGAGCTCCTTCGACGGCACAAACGCCACGTACGCGCCGAAGCCACCGGTTGCGCCGGTTTTGTTGTAAAGCACATTGGCCGGTTCAGGTTGTGGCGGGGTCAGCCACTTGGCCTTGTGCGCCTCCATCGCCATCGGCGTCGAGTTGCCGTTCTGCAATTGAGCCAGGCTGATCGGGTAGGCATAACGTTCCCAGCCCAGGCCTTGGGTCATGTCGCCGACGGTGTAGTAACCGGTGTGGGTCGCGGCGATGGCTTTTTGCAGCGGCGCTTCAAGGCTGGCCGGTTTCAGGTTGGCCTCGACGTAACGCAGCAGATCTGCTGCACTGGTTTTGATGCCGTAGGCTACGGAATCCAGTGCGCCCGGACTGACCCGAACCGGTTGGTCTTTCTTGTCGTAACCCTGAGCGTAGAGCTTGGCTTCGGATGCCGGCACTTTGATGTAGGTGTGCTTGAGGCCCAGTTGCGGTAGCAGGGTTTCACTCATGGCTTGATCAAACGGCTGGCCCAGACTTTTCGCCGTCAGATAACCGAACAACCCAAGGCTCGGATTGGAATACAGGCGATGGCTGCCTGCCGGATAAACCGGTTTCCACTGTTGGTAATAGCCCAGCATCTTGTCAGCCGAATCCGCCGCTGCGGGGAATTGCAGCGGCAACCCGCCAGCGCTGTAAGTGCCCAGTTGCAACACACTGATGTTGTCGAAAGCGCTGCCTTTCAACTCCGGCCAAAGCTTGCTGGCCTTGGTCGACAGATCCAGTTTGCCTGTGGCCTGCGCGTAACCGGCGAGTGTCGCAGTCAAGGTTTTGCTCACCGATCCGACTTCGAACAGGGTGTTTTCACTGACCTTCTGCCCGGTGTCTTTGGCGGCGACGCCGTAGTTAAAGTAATGTTGTTTGCCGTTGATGGTGAGGGCAACGGCCAGACCGGGGATGTTCTGCTGCTGCATGACGGGCGTGACGGCACCTTTGACCAGTGCTTGCAGTTGTTCGTCGGTTTGCGGCGCGGCCAGGCAGGCCGTGGCGCCAAAGAAAAGGCCGAAAGTACTGTAGGAAAAGAGTTTTGTCGGGTTGATTGAACGCATAAATGATCCACTCTCCGTGAGTGTTGATTGTTGTATCCCGCTACACTGCGGGTGATTTCCCCGTCGGGCTACTGATCAGCGCCGCCAATTTAGGCACACCGAGGGCAATCGACAAACGACGAAATTTCGCATGAGCCATTAGAAAAATTTGGGACAAGGCATGATTCGACCACAATTGCCGCTCAACGCGCTGCGCGCTTTCGAGGCTTCAGCACGTCATTTGAGCTTCACCCGCGCGGCTGTGGAACTGTGCGTGACCCAAGCGGCCGTCAGCCATCAGGTCAAAAGCCTCGAAGCGCAACTCAACGTAACCCTGTTCAAACGCTTGCCCCGTGGGCTGATGCTGACCAGTGAAGGCGAAACCCTGTTGCCGGTGCTTAGCACCTCATTCGATCACATCGCGCAGATTCTCGAACGCCTCGCCGGGGGGCAGTATCGCGAAGTGTTGACCGTCGGCGCGGTGGGGACGTTCGCTGTGGGCTGGCTGTTGCCGAGGCTGGCGGACTTTCGGGCGAAACATCCGCTCATAGATTTACGGCTGTCGACGAACAACAATCGCGTGGACGTCGCTGCCGAAGGGCTGGATTACGCAGTCCGCTTTGGCGCCGGGGCGTGGCACGGTATTGAGGCGACCCGCTTGCTCGATGCGCCGCTGTCGGTGTTGTGTGTGCCGGAAATCGCCCGACAGTTGCATGCGCCGGGGGATCTATTGCAGCAGACGTTACTGCGTTCCTACCGAACGGATGAATGGTCGGAATGGTTTCAAACGGCGGGTCTGGCGACTCAGGCGGCGCCGCCGCAGAGCATTGTGTTCGATTCGTCCCTGGCGATGATGGAAGCGGCGTTGCAGGGCTGTGGGGTGGCGTTGGCGCCGCCCCTGATGTTCGCCCGGCAATTGGCGGCAGAGGCGATTTGTCAGCCGTTTACGATCGAGATCACCACGGGGAGTTATTGGCTGACGCGATTGCAATCGCGACCAGAGACCGCGGCGATGCTGGCGTTCAGGGACTGGTTGCTACAAATCTCAGGTCAGCCCTGAACCCTTGTGGGCGCGAGCTTGCTCGCTCCCACCTTTGGCGTGTGGCGGACTTGAAAATCAGCGCACCATGCACGGCCGTTTGTTATCGAATGTCCATCCCGGAATCAGGAGCTGCATGGCCACGCTGTCATCCCGCGCACCCAGGCCCATGCCTTTATAGCGTTCGTGAGCCTTGGCCACTTGATCCATGTCCAGTTCCACACCCAGCCCGGGTTTCTTCGGCACCTGCACGCAGCCGTCGACAATCTGTAGCGGTGCCTTGGTCAGGCGCTGGCCGTCCTGCCAGATCCAGTGGGTGTCGATGGCGGTGATTTCACCCGGTGCTGCCGCCGCCACATGGGTAAACATGGCCAGCGAGATATCAAAGTGATTGTTGGAGTGCGAGCCCCAGGTCAGGCCCCACTCATGGCACATCTGCGCCACGCGCACCGAACCCTGCATGGTCCAGAAATGCGGGTCAGCCAACGGGATGTCAACGGATTGCAACTGGATCGCGTGGCCCATCTCGCGCCAGTCGGTGGCGATCATGTTGGTGGCGGTTTTCAGCCCGGTGGCGCGGCGAAACTCGGCCATCACTTCACGGCCCGAATAGCCATTTTCCGCCCCGCACGGGTCTTCGGCATACGCCAGAACGTGATGCTGATCGCGGCACAAACGGATCGCCTCCTTGAGCGACCACGCGCCGTTCGGGTCAAGGGTTATTCGGGCCTCGGGGAAGCGCTCGGCCAGTGCCGTCACCGCTTCGATTTCTGCCTCACCGCTGAGTACGCCGCCCTTGAGTTTGAAGTCCTTGAAGCCGTATCTGGCATGGGCAGCTTCGGCCAGACGCACCACCGATTCAGCAGTCATGGCCTTCTCGTGACGCACACGGAACCAGTCGTTATCGGCGTCCGGTTCGCTGCGATAGGCGAGGTCGGTTTCGCGCTGATCGCCGACGTAAAATAGGTAGCCGAGCATCTTCACTTCTTCACGTTGCTGGCCTTCGCCGAGCAGCGCTGCGACCGGTACGTCGAGGTGTTGGCCGAGCAGGTCGAGCAGGGCGGCTTCCAGGCCGGTGACTGCGTGGATGGTGATGCGCAGGTCGAAAGTTTGCAGGCCTCGGCCGCCGGCATCGCGGTCGGCAAAGGCCTGGCGCACCTGATTGAGGATCTTCTGATACGTGCCGATGGGGCTGCCGATCACCAGGCTGCGTGCGTCTTCCAGTGTCTGGCGAATACGTTCGCCACCGGGTACTTCGCCCGCGCCGGTGTGGCCGGCGTTGTCTTTGAGAATGACGATGTTGCGGGTGAAAAACGGCCCATGGGCGCCGCTCAGATTGAGCAGCATACCGTCGTGGCCGGCCACCGGGATGACTTGCATATCAGTGATGATCGGGGCTTTGGCGGTGTCGTTTACGTTCATTGTTTTATCCTTGAAAACAGAGAGTCAGGCGTGCTTCGGCGTGGCATCGACCACGGCGGCAGCATTGGCGGGTTTCGCTGAGGTGCGGGCGAAGAACACGATGATCGCGGCGATGATCGAGGTCGCGGCCAACCCATAGAGGCCGCCCTGAATCGAGCCGGTGTGTTGTTCCAGCAGGCCGAACGTGGTCGGCGCTACGAAGCCGCCGAGGTTGCCCACTGAGTTGATCAGCGCAATCACCGCCGCGGCGATCCGCGCATCCAGATAGGCCTGGGGAATCGGCCAGAACAGCGACGAGGCGGATTTGAAACCCAGCGCTGCAAAACAGATCGCGACGAAGGCAAAGATCGGCCCGCCGGTGGTGGACATGAACATCCCCGCCGCAGCGATCAACAGTGCCGTGGCGACCCATGCCTGCTGGTGCTTCCACTTGGCGCAGAGGGACGCGAAGGCATACATGCCGACAATCGACAGTAGCCACGGAATCGAGTTGAACAGCCCGACCTGGAGGTCGCTCATCTCGCCCATTTTCTTGATGATGCTCGGCAACCAGAAGGTCGCGGCGTAGATCGTCAGCTGAATGAAGAAGTAGATCAGGCAGAACAGAATGATCTGCCGGTCCTTGAGCAGTTTGCCCATTGATGGACGCAGGGGTGTGGCCGCTTCGCGGGCCTTCTGTTCATCGTCGATGGCGGTGACCAATGCGTCCTGCTCGGCGCGGGTCAGCCATTTGGCGTCATGGGGCTTGGCGTCGAGCCAGAACCAGACGAACACGCACAGGCACACCGAGAACATCCCTTCAATGAAGTACATCCATTGCCAGCCGTGCATGCCCAGCCCGTTGATTTGCAGGAGCAGACCGGACAGCGGGCCGGAGATCAGCGAGGCGATCGCCGAACCGCTGAGGAAGATCGCAATCGCTTTGCCGCGTTCGACACCCGGTAGCCAACGGGTGAAGTAGTAGATCACCCCGGGAAAGAACCCGGCCTCTGCTACGCCAAGCAAAAAACGCAAAATGTAGAAATGAGTTTCGGTCTGGATGAATGCCATGCTGGCGGCGACCAGGCCCCAGGTGAGCATGATCCGGGTCAACCAGATTCGCGCGCCGACTTTCTGCAGCAGCATGTTGGAGGGGACTTCGAACAGCGCATAGCCGATGAAGAACAGGCCGGCGCCGAAGCCGTAAGCGGCGGCACCAATGCCCAGGTCGTGTTCCATGTGGGTGCGGACAAATCCGATGTTCACCCGGTCAATGTAATTGACGATGAACATGATCACGAAGAGCGGCAGTACGTGGCGTTTGACTTTCGAGATGGCGGACGAAAGCGTTGAGTTGACGCTTTCGTTCATCCCCGAGACGGAGGTTTTCACTTGGTTTGCTCCCACTGATTATTTTTATGCGGGGTAGGGCTGGATACGGCGATGTTGATAGACATCATACAACTACGATTTTTTGTCCTACAAGTGGGCAGGGATGATTTTATTGCTCTGGATGACAGGGTTTTTATGCTTTTCTGGGTTTTAACCCTGTTTTTGTTACTTTTTTGGCAGTGGCGATTTCATGAGGACGCGATCAAAATTGCGTGAAGTCGATAGCAAACCCGGCAGATTATTAATAGATATTGAGTGTTGTCATACAAGTAGGTGGGTTTTTCAGCGCTAGAATCAATCCCGTCATACGCCTGTGCGGTGCTACGATTCGCCAGTCCGCTCACTGGAACCAACCATGCAAGAAGACCTCGACGCCCCTGCCCGCAAGCGTGCGCACAACCTGGCCCATGATCTGGTGGAGAAGCTCACCCAGAGCATCCTGCTCGGACAGATGTCGCCCGGCGACAAGCTGCCATCGGAGAACGCCATCGTTCAGGAACATGGTGTGAGTCGCACGGT
This sequence comes from Pseudomonas sp. NPDC087615, assembly GCF_044743445.1. Lineage (NCBI taxonomy): Bacteria > Pseudomonadati > Pseudomonadota > Gammaproteobacteria > Pseudomonadales > Pseudomonadaceae > Pseudomonas > Pseudomonas sp. NPDC087615. Next base: position 48,044 of record NZ_JBIUWM010000036.1, read on the forward strand.
GGTGCGCGAGGCGATTTCCAAATTGCAGGCGTCGGGATGGGTCGAAACGCGCCACGGCATTGGTACGTTCGTGATCGAGCGTGCGCCGGAGCAGGGATTGCGACTCAATGTCGACACGGCGCTCGGCGTGCGCAGCATGCTCGAGTTGCGCATGGGGCTGGAAACGCAGGCAGCGGCATTGGCGGCGCAACGGCGTACCGAGCAGCAGTTGCTGCAGATGCGGCAAGCGCTGGATGACTATCAGCGCCAACTCGCCAATAACGACAGTTGTGTCGAGGCCGACCGGCGCTTTCACCTGCTGATCGCCGAGGCCACTGGCAATGTCTGTTTCAGTGAGATCATGCAGCACTTGGGCAGCGCGATGATTCCGCGTCATCGGCTGAATGCGGCCGAGCGCGGGGCGGCGGATCTGAGCAAGCTCGGGCAGTTGGCGAATCTGGAACACGAGGCGATTGTGAACGCGATCAAGCGTCAGGATGCAGACGCCGCGCGTGCAGCGATGTGGCTGCACCTGACCAATAGCCGGGATCGGTTTTGCGCGCAGGGTTGATTGGCGCAGGCAGCGGACCTCTTCGCGAGCAAACCCGCCCCCACAGGGGGGGTTGCAAGGCAGAGAGGCAGTGTGGAGGCGGGCTTGCTCGCGAAGGCGGCCTCAGCCTCAATTCACATCGCGCATCAACAACCCAAAGTGCAAGTCCACCGTATCCGGAATCGGCACATAGACCGTGTGCCCATCCCCCGGTGCGACCTCGATCGCCTGCCCTTTGAGGTTCTGCAGTTCATGCAGATCAAAATGAAAATTGCCCTTGGGCGTCATCAGTTCCAGATGATCACCCAGGGCGAAACGGTTCTTCACCTTGACCTGCGCCAGACGATCACGCCGCTCGCCGGTCAATTCCCCAACAAACTGCTGACGCTGCGACACCGAACTGCCGTTCTGATAATTCTGGTATTCGTCATGCACATGCCGGCGCAGGAAACCTTCGGTGTAGCCGCGCTGGGCCAGTGACTCCAGATCGGTCATCAGGCTGCGATCGAACTCACGCCCGGCCACCGCATCATCAATTGCTCGGCGATATACCTGGGTGGTGCGGGCGCAATAGAAGTGCGATTTGGTTCGGCCTTCGATCTTCAATGAATGCACGCCCATGCGCACCAGACGCTCGACATGTTGCACCGCGCGCAGGTCCTTGGCGTTCATGATGTAAGTGCCGTGCTCGTCTTCGAAGGCGGGCATCAACTCATCCGGACGGTTGGCTTCCTGCAACAGGAACACTTGATCGGTCGGGGTGCCAATGCCCAGCGTCGGTTCGGGCTGGAAGGTCTGCACGATCTCGCCGAGCTGATTCTGGGTAGCCTCCTGCGCCGAATATTTCCAGCGGCAAGCGTTGGTGCAAGTGCCCTGATTGGCGTCGCGTTTGTTCATGTAACCCGACAGCAGGCAACGGCCGGAATAAGCCATGCACAGCGCGCCGTGAACGAATACTTCCAGCTCCATGCCGGGCACTTGCTCGCGAATCTCGCCAATTTCCTCCAGCGACAATTCCCGCGAGAGGATGATCCGGCTCAGCCCTTGCTGTTGCCAGAACTCAACGCTCGCCCAGTTCACGGTGTTGGCCTGTACCGACAAGTGAATCGGCATCTGCGGGAAATGCCGACGCACCAGCATGATCAGCCCGGGGTCGGACATGATCAGCGCGTCCGGTGCCATTTCAATCACCGGCGCCAGGTCCTTGAGAAAGGTCTTCAGCTTGGCGTTGTGCGGCGCGATGTTGACCACCACGTAGAAGCGTTTGCCCTGTGCCTGAGCCTCACGAATGCCCAGCGCCAGATTGGCATGGTCGAACTCGTTGTTGCGCACGCGCAGGCTGTAGCGCGGTTGGCCCGCATACACCGCATCGGCGCCGTAGGCGAAGGCGTAACGCATGTTTTTCAGGGTGCCGGCGGGAGCGAGCAGTTCCGGGGCGGTGAGGTCTGGCGTGAGGGTCATGGCGGCATCGGTCGCAAAAGCGCGGCAGGGTAATGCGGATGAAATCGGGGTTTATTGATCTGTATCTACGTTTGGGTCAGTGAGGCTGCGCTGCGCAGGCGCCGCAGCGACGCCCCATGAATAAAGATGGCACTCGCGCACGCCCCGGCTGACTAAGGTTTTGGGCGTACATGACGCCTGACTGACATGGACCGGACATGAACGTAAAAAGTCTTCAATTCAAATCCCTGACGGTGCTGCTGGTACTGGTCACGGTGGCCTTTATCTGGATTCTGCTGCCGTTTTATGGCGCGGTGTTCTGGGCGGTGATCCTGGGCATTCTGTTTGCGCCGATGCAGCGCAAGTTGCAGGGGAAATTCGGCTGGCAGCGCAATGTCACCTCGCTGTGTACGTTGAGCATCTGCCTGGTGATCGCGATTTTGCCGGTGATCATCCTCAGCGTGTTGCTGGTGCAGGAAGGGGCGACGCTCTACAAGAATATCGAAAGTGGCGAGCTGGACATTGCGGCCTATCTGGCGCAGTTCAAGCACAGCCTGCCGCAATACTTCCAGCATCTGCTGGACCGCTTTGGCATGGGTGAACTCAATGCCCTGCGCGAAAAAATCGTCAAAGCGGCGATGCAAGGCAGTCAGGTACTGGCGACCCAGGCATTCAGTTTTGGCCAGGGTACGTTCGAGTTCGTGGTGAGTTTCTTCGTCATGCTGTACTTGCTGTTTTTCTTTCTGCGCGACGGCGCGGAGCTGGTGCGCAAGGTACGCATTGCGATTCCGCTGGAAGAGCATCAAAAGCGTCGTTTGCAACTGAAGTTCAACCGGGTCGTGCGGGCCACGGTAAAGGGCAATCTGGTCGTCGCGATCACGCAAGGCGCGTTGGGCGGAGCGATTTTCTGGTTTCTCGACATACCCAGCGCGTTGCTGTGGGCGGTGTTGATGGCGTTTCTATCGCTGTTGCCGGCGGTGGGAGCGGGGATTGTCTGGGCGCCGGTGGCGGTTTATTTCTTGCTCAGCGGGATGATCTGGCAGGGCGTCGTGCTGGGGTTGTTCGGGGTGTTTGTGATCGGTCTGGTCGACAACGTGCTGCGGCCGGTTCTGGTGGGCAAGGACACTCGCATGCCCGACTACTTGATCCTGATTTCGACGCTGGGCGGTCTGGCAGTCTTCGGTCTGAACGGGTTTGTGATCGGGCCGTTGATTGCGGCGCTGTTCATGTCCAGTTGGGCGCTGTTCGTCGAGACCAAGCCCAAGGTGCAGCTACCTTAGGCTTGAAACGGGTTGCGGACGATCTGTTGCGACAAGGCCTGCGCCGCTGGCAACGATGTCAGCGGACCGCTGATCGGCTCGCCGTCGCGCACCAGATACCAACAGGCGAGCAAACCCAGCTCTCTGAGTGGAGCGGGAACGGCGCTGCCAATGACCGACATGATTTGAACCTGAGCCATGACTGAAACCTCCATCAAACGATGGGGCCACCTTAGGCATTCGTGGTTCTCAGGGACAATCAACGCTTTTGATAGCGGTCATTGATAACAGTGAGGGCTGCTTCAGTCGACAACCTGGTCGAGCATGTGCACCACTTCGCGCTCATTGAGCAGCCCCTTGTGCACAAGGTTCTCGGCCAGCAGCGAAAGAAACTTGGCGCAGCGGTGGCCTTCCAGGTGCTTGAGTTCGGTCAGCGCGCTGTACACCTTGCTTGAGGTGCACAGGCCGACGACGCGGTGCGGGTTTTGTGTAGGCATACAATCGTCCTTGTTGTTATCAACCTGTTGTTTACGGACGGATTCAGATTGCGGTTCCGTCATGACAAAAAGATGACCGTTTTATGGAGGGGTCCATTACGGTCAAGCCAATCATGCCGACTTTAGCTCTTGAAACTGTCCTCACAGCGACCTTGGCGAGATTTTTTCAGACGCTGGCCGACCGACGGTCATAAAAAAGCCCCGCTATAAAGCAGGGCTCTGTCTATCGATTACCAGCGTGGGCCGCCGTAGTAGCCATGTGGGTGACCGTAGTAGCCGCGAGGCGGGCCGTAGTAGACGGGGGCCGGCTGGACGTAAACCGGTTGCTGCACATAAACCGGCGCTGGCTGGTAGTAGACCGGTGGTGGCGGTTGCTGCACATAAACCGGTTGGGGCTGAACGTAAACCGGCTGTTGCTGCACGTACACCGGTCGATCCTGGTTGATCAGTGCCGAGCCGATGATGGCCGAGCCGACGATCGCGCCAAACACCGCCGGGCCTTGCCAGCCATGGCCACGACCGGCTTCTGCCTGGCCTGTTACAGCGAGTGCGCCGATCAGCAAGGCCATAATGGAGAGTTTACGAATCATGATAATTCCTCGGTTCTTCAACCCGGCTCCCTGGCCTGCAATAGGTCCATGGATGTCGCGGGGATACTTCTAAGACAGCGAAATTTTTAAAATCAGCACAGCCGCTGGGTAAATTTTGTGTAAGGTCTGTAGCGGTTTCGTTACCGGCTCGCGCAAGCCCGGTGCAGGCAAGCGATATGATCATTCAGAACCCGATGGAATGGCTAATCCCGTCCATCCGAAAGTGCGTTTGAAGGAGAAGTTTCATGCAGATGAACCCGAACAAAGACACCCAGCTGTGCATGTCCCTGTCCGGACGCCCAGGCAATTTCGGTCTGCGGTTTCATAATCATTTGTATGAGCAACTGGGCCTGAACTTCTACTACAAGGCGTTCAGCAGCCAGGACCTGATCGGCGCTGTCGGCGGGATTCGCGCCTTGGGCATTCGTGGCTGTGGCGTATCGATGCCGTTCAAGGAAGCCTGCATCGAGTTGGTCGATGAACTGGATGCCTCGGCGGCGGCGATTCAGTCGATCAATACTGTCGTCAACACTAATGGCCATCTCAAGGCCTACAACACCGATTACATCGCCATCGCGCAGTTGCTGGAAACCCACGCGGTGCCCAAGGATTCGACTTTCGCTCTGCGCGGCAGCGGCGGTATGGCCAAGGCAGTGGCCAGTGCCTTGCGCGACGGCGGTTATAAAAACGGCTTGATCGTGGCGCGCAATGAACGCGCCGCACGTGCGCTGGCAGACTCGCTGGGTTATCGCTGGCAGGCTGAACTGGGGGATGAACGTGCGCAGATGCTGATCAATGTGACGCCGGTCGGCATGGATGGCGGCCCTGAGGCGGGGCAACTGGCGTTTGAACCTGAGGTGATCAAGGCGGCCGACACGGTGTTTGATGTGGTGGCCATTCCTTCGGAAACGCCGCTGATCATGTGTGGCCGCGCGCAAGGGAAGCGGGTCATTACCGGGCTGGAAGTGATAGCGATCCAGGCGCTGGAGCAGTTTGTGTTGTACACCGGGGTGCGGCCGACCGAAGAGCAGTTTCAGGCGGCGGTGGCATTTGCCCGTAGCTGATCCTTAAGTCTGTGTTGGTTTAGCGGGCTTCTTCACGAGCAAGCCCGCTCCCAAAGGGGGATGGTGTTTATTCGAGGCGGGCCAGGCGCTCTTCCAGTGCCGCAATCCGCGCCTCAAGCTCTTCGATCCGTTCGATCGAAACCCCGCCGCTGACGCGCTCCCCGGGATTTTGCCGCGCCGCCAGAATCGCCTCGATATCCGCCGGATCGCCCAGCGCATGGCTATAGCGGTCTTCGCGCTGCCCAGCCTGGCGCGCAATCAACACCGCCAGCCCGCGAGCGATCAAGCGCTCAAGCTGATGCACCACTTGCTCGGCATCTTCGAAATCATGCATGCGCCCACTGCGTGTCAGCAGTTCGTTAACGGTTTGCGGACCGCGCAGAAACATCAGCCCGGTCAGCGCCACCTGCGCCGGCACCAACTCCAGCGCTTTGTCGACCTTGTGCTCCCAGCGGTCGGCGCGGCTGCCCATGACCAATTTGGCGAAGCCGCGACCTTCCAGTGCACGCAGGCTCTGGCCCACCTGGCCCTGAGTCAGGTTCATCACCGGTTCGCGACTGGTTTTCTGATTACACGCGGTCACCAGCGCGTTGAGAGTCAGCGGATAGGTTTCCGGGCTGGTGGCCTGTTTTTCGATCAGTGATCCCAGGATGCGGATTTCCGTGGCGTTGAGCCGTGGTTCGTCGAAGCTGGATTCTGGTTCTGTGGACATCGCGCGTTCCCTCTGCAGTCGAAGGCGCCTAGCCTAATCCTTGCCAAACAAAAGGCAAGCCGTGTGGTCATCAAGCATGGCTATAATCGCCTCCACGTTCCACCCAGCCACCACATGAGATTGCCATGACCATTTCCCTGTACGCCGCATCCGTCCCGGTTTTTCAACAAATGCTCAACGCCCTGAGCGATGTCCTGAAAAAGGCTGAAGCCCACGCCACCGAGAAAAACATCGACCCGAACGCCTTCCTGCAGGCTCGTCTGTACCCGGACATGTTCCCGCTGGTGCGTCAGGTGCAGATCGCGGTTGATTTCGCCAAAGGCGTTTCGTCGCGTCTGGCCGAAGTCGAGATTCCGAAATACGACGACAGCGAAACCACCTTCGCTGAGCTGCAAGCCTTGATCGCCAAGGTTCTGGCCTTTATCGGCGAGATCAAGCCTGAGCAGATCAATGGCCAGGAAGGCATCGAAATCGTCACCCGTCCGGGCACACCGAAAGAGAAGCGCTTCAGCGGCCAGGCTTATCTGCTGACCTACGGTCTGCCGCAGTTCTTCTTCCATGTCACCACCACCTACGCCTTGCTGCGTCACAACGGTGTTGAAGTGGGTAAACGCGATTACATGGGCGCGTTCTAAACCACCCGGCAGCAAAAAGCCCGCCAAGGTTTACGCCTTGGCGGGCTTTTTCATTTCCCTTTGTGAGAGGGGTTATGCGGTGCGTTGGGCTTTCTCTTCTTCGCCCAAGCAGGCCGCAGCGGTAAACAGCACGTCGGTGGAGGAGTTCAACGCGGTCTCGGCCGAATCCTGCAATACCCCAATGATGAAGCCCACCGCAACCACTTGCATGGCGATCTCGCTCGGGATGCCGAACAGGCTGCACGCCAACGGAATGAGCAGCAGCGAACCACCGGCAACGCCCGACGCGCCGCACGCGCAGACCGCCGCGACCAAACTGAGCAAAATGGCGGTTGGAATGTCCACCGCGATACCCAGCGTGTGCACGGCAGCAAGCGCCAGCACGGTAATAGTGGTCGCCGCCCCCGCCATGTTGATGGTGGCCCCCAGCGGGATCGACACCGAGTAAGTGTCTTCATGCAGACCCAGACGCTTGCTCAATTCCAGGTTGACCGGAATGTTCGCCGCTGAGCTGCGGGTGAAGAACGCCGTGATACCGCTTTCGCGCAGGCACTTGAGGGTCAACGGATAAGGGTTGCGGCGCAACTTCCAGAACACGATCAGCGGGTTCATCACCAGCGCCACGAACAGCATGCAGCCGAGCAATACCGCCAGCAGATGCGCATAACCGATCAGTGCATCAAAACCTGACGTGGCGAGTGTCGACGCGACCAGGCCAAAAATGCCCAGCGGGGCGAAGCGAATCACCACGCGCACGATCACGGTCACACCGTTGGACAGATCGCCCAGCACTTGGCGGGTGGTCTCGCCGGCATGGCGAATGGCAACGCCCATACCGATGGCCCAGGCCAGAATGCCGATAAAGTTAGCGTTCATCAGTGCATGAATCGGGTTATCGACCGCACTCAGCAACAGGCTTTGCAACACTTCGGTGATGCCGCCCGGTGCGGTCACTGCGACGTTGTCCGTGGACAGCACCAGGTTCGATGGGAACATCATGCTGGCAACCACGGCGACCGCTGCCGCACTGAACGTACCCAGCAGGTACATGAACAGTATCGGACGGATGTGGGTTTCCTGACCGTGCTTGTGGTTGGCAATCGAGGCCATCACCAGCACGAACACCAGAATCGGTGCCACGGCCTTCAGCGCCGAAACAAAGACCTTGCCGATGAACGCCGTGGATTTCGCGGCCTCGGGCGCGACCAGCGCCAAGGCGATACCCGCGATCAGGCCGATGACAATTTGTGTGACCAGGCTCAGTTTGCTTAAGCGTTGCAAGAAAGAAGGGGATGAAGCATTCATAGCGGCATCTCTGATTTTTTATAGGGTGCAGGGTTGCGTAAATGCGCTGGCGAAACAGGGCAGGCCAGCGCCACGAACCGAAAGTGTTGACGCAATTTCAACGCCATTAAACCGGCCGCTGAACAGGGTGTACGTTTTGCAGGGCGCGGACTTTACCACAGCGTAGGCCTTATCCTTCAGGCATGTGACGATCTGCCACCCGATTCGCCGGCAAGATCGACAGGTTTGTGCAAGTCAGTCTGGAAACACTCTGTTAAGATTCTCCTTCCTCTTTTTCAAGTTCTGCCAGCGGGCCTTTTGGTCATCGCTGGTGTCGTCGTTTCGTTGGAGTTTCCCATGCTGTTGCCCATCCTTCTGTTGTCCGCCGCTGGCTTCACGGTGCTGACCACCGAGTTCGTCATCGTTGGCCTGTTGCCGGCGATTGCCCGAGACCTCGCGGTCACCATCCCGCAGGCCGGTCTGCTGGTGACGCTATTCGCTTTTACCGTGGCAATGTTCGGCCCATTCTTGACCGCGTATTTCGCCCGCTTCGAGCGACGCAAGCTGTTCATCACCATCCTGATCATGTTTGGCCTGGCCAATACCGTTGCTGCATTGGCGCCGAATATTTGGGTAATGGCGGTTGCGCGGCTGATCCCCGCGCTGGGTTTGCCGGTGTTCTGGGCTTTGGCCAGTGAAACCGCAGTGGACATCGTCGGTCCGGACTACGCCGGGCGCGCCATCGCCAAGATCGGCTTCGGCATTGTCTGCGCCACGGTGTTTGGCATTCCTGTCGGTACATTGATTTCCGATGCTTTCGGCTGGCGCAGTGCCTTCGGTATTCTCGCGGTGATCGCGTTTGCCAAGGCGTTGCTGCTGTTTGTATATCTGCCGAAAACCAGTCTGCACCAGCATCAGGTCAGCTTCCGCTCGCAGTTCAAAATCCTGCGCAGCCCTTTGATGATCGGCCATATTGTGCTGTCGATTCTGGTGTTTAGCGGCATGTTTACCGCTTACACCTATCTGGCAGACATCCTTGAGCGCCTCGCCGGTTTCAACGGCACGGTGGTCGGCTGGTGCCTGATGGGCTTCGGCGCGGTCGGGCTGATCGGCAACTCGCTGGGCGGACGTGCGGTGGATCGGCATCCGCTGGGGGCGTCGGTGTTGTTCTGTGCGTTCATGATTGCCGGCATGGTGTCGCTGGTGCCAAACATTCATTCGCCGCTTGGGTTGGCAGTGGCGATGGGGATTTGGGGCGTGACCCAAGCGGCGTTGTTCCTGGTCAGCCATGTGCGCCTGATGAAAGCCGCACCACAAGCACCAGCCTTTGCCGCTTCGCTGAATATTGCCGGGGCTAACCTTGGCATCGGCCTTGGCGCCATGATCGGTGGACGGGTGATCGACAGCGCGGGGCTGGGCTTCCTCGGCTTCGCCGCTGCCGGGTTCATTCTGCTGTCGGTATTGCTCGCCATGGTGTTGATGACGCTCAAGCCGCGCGAAGTCTGCGCTGAACTCTCATAACGCGGTAAACAGCTCGCGTCGGGCACCTTCGGTAATCGCAACGATGCCGGGGTGCTTGACCTTGCGCTCCACTGAAATGGCATAGAACGACTCGGTCACTGCGTCAGTCTGACCCATTAATTCAACGCCGTACTGGCGCTTCACTTCTTCGGCAATCACGCTCGGGCCGATAAAAATCCCGCTGCCGGATTGGCCGAATGCCTGCATCAAGGCACTGTCATCGAACTCGCCGACGATTTTCGGCTGGATCTGCTGCTCGGCAAACCAGCGCTGCAAACGGCTGCGCACCACGGTTTCTGCGCCGGGAATCAGCAGCGGTGCGCCATGCAGGCTGCGCGGGAAATTCTGCCCATAGCGTGCCACCAGTTCGGCGGTGGCGAAGAAACTGATCCCGCATTCGCCGAGTTTCTGGCTATAGCCCTTGATATCGAGATGTGATGGCATCGGGCTGTCGGAGATCACCAAATCCAGACGCTGGATGGCCAGATCTGCCAGCAAGCGTTCGAGTTTGTCCTCGCGGCAGGTGATGCGTAGCGGCTCGCTCAACTCCATGGTTGGCGCGATCAGACGATAGACGATGGATTTGGGTACCACGTCGGCCACGCCGACGCGGAACAGAATCTGCTGCTCGTTGGGTTGCGCGCGCAGCATCAACTCCAGTTCGCCGCCGAGCTGAAACATCTGCTCGGCGTAGGGCAGGGCTTGGCGCCCGGCTTCGGTGAGTTCAAGTTGCCGCCCCGCGCGCTTGAACAAATCGACGCCGTAGGTTTGTTCGAGCAGGGAGATCTGCCCGCTGATGGTCTGTGGGGTCAGGTTCAGTTGCTCGCAGGCACGCACAATGCTGCCGGTCTTGGCCACGACCCAGAAGTAATGCAGTTGTCGGTAGTTGAGCATGAGGGTCTACAGTTCGTGAAAATCGAAGTATAGCCGCTAAAAATACGAATTTTCCTGAAGTGTCTCCCTCCCTAGAATGCCCAGCCATTGAGGGCCGGTCTGTGGCCCTGTCTGTTGATTGGGAGGAAACCTCATGAAATACGCATTTCCTGTGCTGATGTTTACGTCTTTACTGGTGCTGGCTGGTTGCGATCAGGCCGAGAAAAGCGCCCAACAGTTAATGGGTAAAGCCGCCGAAAGCGCCAAGCAGGCGATCGACGATACCCACAAAGCCGCCGAACAAGCGCTCAGCGAAGCCACGGGCGGGTTGATCGAGAAAAAAGAAGCACCGGAAAAAGATACGCAAACATCTGAATCTTCCTCAAAGACTATCTAAACCGTCTTACAACGAGTCAGGACTGACCCATGGAATATCTGTTAGAACTCGCCGCCAGCCCCGCTGCCTGGGTTGCTTTAGCCACACTGGTGGTCATGGAGATCGTGCTCGGCATCGATAACCTGATCTTTATCTCGATTCTGACCAACAAGTTGCCCGAGCAGCACCGCCAGAAGGCGCGCCGCATCGGTATCGGCATGGCGTTGATTCTGCGTCTGGCGCTGTTGAGCACCATCGCCTTCATCGTGCAGTTGACCGAACCTGTGATCGAAATCCTCGGCCAGGCGTTCTCCTGGAAGGACATGATCCTGATCGCCGGTGGTCTGTTCCTGGTCTGGAAGGCCACGACCGAGATTCACCACAGCATGGACCCGGCGCCGGAAGACCCGAAATCGGCCACCTCGACGGTGACCCTGGGCTTTGCAGCGGCAATCGGGCAGATTCTGATGCTCGACATGGTGTTCTCGATCGACAGCATCATTACGGCAGTCGGCATGACCGAACACTTGCCAATCATGATCATCGCGGTAGTGGCCTCGGTGCTGGTGATGCTGTTTGCGGCTGAGCCGCTGGCCAGGTTCATCAACGACAACCCAACGGTGGTGATGCTGGCCCTGGGCTTCCTGATCATGATCGGCATGACGCTGATCGCCGAAGGCTTCGGCGCCCACGTACCGAAAGGTTATGTGTATGCGGCCATGGCGTTCTCGGCGGCGATTGAGGTGCTGAACATGATGTCCCGTCGAGCAAGGCAGAAGAAACTGGCTGAGCAAGCGTAATCGTTAAGCCGTAAAAAAGCCGCCTGAACTCCCAGAGTACAGGCGGCTTTTTTGTTCACAGTTTTACCGACAGTCAGTGTGCAGTCGCAGGGTGCGCGCGGTGCTTGCCCGGTTTCTCGATCGGTGCAGGTTGGGCGGGGTGATGATGGTGGCGTCGGGAAATACGCAACACGCCCCACAGCATGGCAGTAGCAACGGCCAGCCAGCCGGCAATCAACATTACGATAGTCATGGTCAGGCTCATGAGTGCCTCCTCTTTGCCCAGGCTCGGGCACACACTTCTCTCAAATCGCTCTATGTCAGTGACAGTCTAGTCAATGGGGTGTTTCAAGCTATTGACCAAAGGTCGGTGGCGACCAATCAGTTTGCTCTATGCAATCGTTGAGTCTGCGGTTTAAGGCTATACCGCAGCTTTTTGCGGCCCTATGATCGCAGGCACTGCCGGAACACGATGACCGGCGTCTTGAACAGAGAGTGATGATGGTGCAGGTATTTTCTCGAATTCGCGCGGCGCTGCTGGTGGCTGGTTGCGCAGCCGTACTGGCCGGGTGCGCAGGTAGTGTGGCACCAGAGGTGAAGCGTCTGCCCGAGCGGGTTGAGCTCAGTGGTACGTTCTATCGCGGCGACGCCAATCAGTCAGGGCCGCAAGTGTTGGCCAGCCTGTTGTCGCAGCAAGGCATCGTGATCACCCCGGGGTTGTTGGCAAAACCGCTGCACCTGCCGGGCGCCGAAGATAAATTGCAGCAGAACATGCAGAAGCTTGCACGGGAATATGGCTTGGTCGTCTATCCGCTGGACCGCAATCTGCCAGCGCTGCTGACGCAGGTTGCTGCTGGCTATCCGGTGATGGTGCGCTTCAGCGAAGGTTCAGCGTTTTGGGCGCAACCGCGCTATGCCATTCTTTCCGGCTACGACCGCAATAAACAGAAAGTGCTGCTGCGCGCGGGCATGAACCGTCGCGAAATCATGAGCTTCAGCGCTTTTGAATCGGCATTCGAAAAGTCCGGTGGCTGGGCAATCTTGATTCAAAAGCCTTCGCAGATTCCGGTGGCGGTTGATCGTCAGCGCTGGCTCAAGGCCGCCGATGAGTTGTCACAGGCCGGTCAGGAGCCGGAAGCCGCGCAGGCGCGCAAGGCATTGGCGGCGCACTGAGCTCCATTCGTCATCTGCCGGGCACGACTGCGCCCGGCCAGCCTCTTAGGGTTATAGCCCGGTTTTACGGGTGAATCAGGAGGCAACATGACAGATTCCCCATCCCCGAAAGGCCCGCATTCTTCTGAGCATTCTTCAGGTAACGATCTGGGGTTCGATCCCGACTCGCCGGATCTCGAAGATCCGCAAGTCGACCCCATTGGCCCCGCAAAGGCGCCCAAAGATGTGAAGCCTGGCGAAGACGACATCAAACCGGCCAAGCCCTACGATCCGTTAGCCGATCTCAAACCTTGATGCGAGGTGCGTATGAGTACCGATTCAAGCTTCGATGACCAAAAGCCCGACAGTGTGCCGACCACGCCTGAACAGGAAGTGGACCCGGTGCTGGATCCTGAGAGCCCGCTGCGTGATCCGTTGGCGCGACCCAATGTAGTTACGCCGCAGCCTACGCGGGATCCGAGTGCCGGTGACGGGATTCCTGATGACGACGAGATGCCGCTGCCTAACGACTGATGTGCAGATGAGAAAAAGCCCCGAAATTTCGAGGCTTTTCCTTATGGCGCGAATTACTTGGAGGCTTCGACCACGCCACTCTGGCGCGCCTTGAGGTTTTTGTCGGCTTTGTACTGTTGAGCCGCCGCTGGAACGCTAGCGCTCCTGCCGGTTTCCACCCAGCTGCGGATGCGGCTGGCATCGGCAAAATGGGTGTATTTGCCAAACGCGTCGAGAATCACCAGCGCGACCGGGCGGTTGCCCATTTTCGTTACCAGTACCAGGCAATGACCGGCAGGATTGGTGAAGCCGGTTTTGGTGATCTTGATGTCCCAGTCGGCCTTATTGACCAAGTGATCGGTATTGCGAAAGCCCAGTGTGTAATTGGGTTTACGGAAAGAGACGGTCTTTTCCTTGGTGGTGGTGAGTTCGCTGAGGATCGGGTACTTGCTGGCGGCTACCAGCAACTTGCTCAAGTCACGGGCAGTCGACACGTTGCGCTCAGACAAACCGGTCGGCTCGACGAAGTGCGTGTTGGTCATGCCCAGCGCCTTGGCCTTGGCGTTCATCGCCGCGATAAAGGCTGCGTAACCGCCCGGGTAGTGATGCGCGAGGCTGGCGGCCGCGCGGTTTTCCGAAGACATCAGAGCAATCAACAGCATCTCGCGGCGCGGCAGTTCACTCTTGAGTTTGACTCGGGAGAACACGCCCTTCATTTCCGGCGTATTGCTGATATCGACATTGATCCATTCGTCCATGTTCTGTCGGGCTTCAACCACCACCAGGCCAGTCATCAGCTTGCTGACGGAAGCGATCGGCACAATCACGTCAGGGTTGCTGGAATAAATGACTTTTTGGGTCTGCATATCCATGAGCAGGGCGCTACCAGAGGCGATCTTCAATTGCGAAGCGTCACGGGGGGCAGCGATGGTTTGCGCGGCATTGATCGATGGCGTGATGAATGTGCCTGTAAGTGCAAAAAACAGGCTCAGAATCGAAAGACGAATTTTCACGCGGGCGAACTCATAAAGGTTGGATATTCCGTTAGTTTGTAACGGGTTATTTCTTAAAAGCGTCGCATTTTAGGAGTATGGCTGAATAACTGTCGATGGTTGTTTGAGTGGCCTGAAAATCTTGTGAAAAGGCCTGTAGAAATAGGGGTTTCCGGCGAACGGTTACAGTTTTTTCTCAGGCACGAAAAACCCCGCACGCGGCGGGGTTCTCGGGGGTATTGCTAGCGCGTGAAAAATACCACTCAGGCGTGCAGGGTTTCCGCTGCATAGAGGGTGTTTTCCAGCAGGCAGGCACGGGTCATCGGGCCGACGCCGCCCGGTACCGGCGTGATCCAGCCAGCGCGGGGCAGGGCGGTTTCGTAGACAACGTCACCGACCAGTTTGCCGTCGTCCTGACGGTTGATTCCGACATCGATTACGATCGCGCCTTCCTTGATCCACTCGCCTTTGACCAGGCCCGGCTTGCCGGCAGCCACAACGACCAGATCAGCACGGCCGACGTGCTCGGCCAGATCCTTGGTGAAGCGATGGGTCACGGTCACGGTACAGCCGGCCAGTAACAGCTCCATCGCCATCGGGCGACCGACGATGTTGGAGGCGCCGACCACAACTGCGTCCAGTCCGTAAAGATCAACGCCTGTGCTTTCCAGCAAAGTAATGATGCCTTTAGGGGTGCACGGACGCAGCAGAGGGATACGTTGGGCCAGACGCCCTACGTTATAAGGATGGAAGCCGTCGACGTCTTTGTCCGGGCGAATGCGCTCCAGCAGTTTGGAGGCATCCAGATGCTCGGGCAGCGGCAGTTGCAACAGAATGCCGTCGATTGCCGGGTCGTCGTTGAGGCGATCAATCAGATCGGTCAACGCTTCTTGCGTGGTTTCAGAGGGCAGGTCGTAGGCTTGAGAGAGGAAACCGACCTCTTCACAGTCTTTACGCTTGTGCGAGACATAAACCTGAGAGGCGGGATCGCTGCCGACCAGGATCACCGCGAGGCCGGGAGTGCGCAGGCCTTGCTGGCGACGCTCGGCAACTCGTTTGGCGATCTGCTGGCGCAGGCTGGCGGCGATCGATTTGCCGTCGATTAGTTGTGCAGTCATTGCGCGTGATTAACCATCGAGAGGGGAAAAAAAGAGAACGCATTCTCGCATGTCGAGCGTTGAGGGCAAAGGCGCTTGGTCAGCAAATTCCTCTAACTCCTTTAATTAAATGAATTTTTTTTAAAAAGGATTTGACGACATCCGGAGCGCTCTATACTATTCGTCGCACTTGTCGGGCACAGCCTAGCACTGGTTAAGAAGGTGATGCGGAATCAAGGTTCTGCGACACTGGAAAGCACTTAGTTTGTAGTCCTTTAAGAGTACAGATTAATAAGGCGCCCGTAGCTCAGCTGGATAGAGCATCCGCCTTCTAAGCGGATGGTCGCAGGTTCGAGTCCTGCCGGGTGCGCCATTAGGCAGCTTTGGCACAAGTAACGCGATATGGTGGGCGTAGCTCAGTTGGTAGAGCACGGGATTGTGACTCCCGTTGTAGAGGGATAGAACACCAGAGAACT